>CAZHIY010000049.1:0-4515 GCA_964533085.1 uncultured Thermoplasmatales archaeon
GCATCCCAAGCATCATGAATCTTGGGAGGGCTCTTTTAATTTTTCAACACCCTAAGACGATATTGATAGGGCTATCATAAAATTATTACAAATTAATCCTCGGATATCATATTCTGAAATAGCAAAAGAAATTGGTTTCAGTCGTAATGCAATAAAATATCGTATAAAATCTTTACAGGAAGAGGGATTTTTACTAGGCTTCTGTACAGTTTTAGATCCAAGGAAATTTGGTAAAAAAATTACAGCAGTAATCTCTTTAAAAACTGATTTATCGCAAATTAATCATGTTAAAAAAAATCTATTGGAACGGCCTGAACTTCTCTTAGTTTTTCAAGTTAGCGGTACCTATCCTTTTACAGTGATAGGGTTATTTGATGATCATGATGATTTACAAAGATTTTTAGATAATGACCTATCAGATCTGTCAATTAATGAATTTGATATTAAAATTATAATTGATGAGATAAAGGACAGTGATTTTACTATATAATTGACGAAACGGCAAAATTTATATTATTTTTTTTCCGTTTTGTAAAAAAGAGTTTAAATAATTGTATCTATTATTTTTTCACTAATTTAAATAATTTTAAAAAGATATAGGAGGAGAATCATATGGATAAAGCAATATTTCTAAGAGTCAGAAAGAGCGATATTGAAAGAAAAGGCGTGATTAGATTAAATGATGAAGTTCTTAAAAAATTAGGTGTTGAAGAGGGGGAACAAGTTGTAATTTCTAAAGATGAAAAAATAATCATTAGAAAAGCATTTGGTGATGAATCAGTTAAAAAAGATGAAATTTTTCTTAGACCCCAAGCTAGAGAAGAGTTAAGTGTGAAAGAAGGAGATAAAGTAAAGGTTGAAGATTATGAAACACTTAGTGAAGATCTAAAAGAGAAACTAGGTGGTGTAAAGGAAAAAATTGGAAAAGGATTTGGTAAAATAAGAGAAAAGTTTAAAAAAGAAGAGGAGGAGGATTAATTTGGTAAGAATAACTGAAAAAGTTGAAAGTTTTTTTAGAAGAATGCCAAGTATTGAGAAAAATGTAGATGAGTATTTAACCGATAATCTTTCAAGTCTTTTAAAGGGCTATAAGATTGCTAGAAAAACAGATCTTCAAGATGCTATCAGTGAAATAGAAAAAAAAGAAGAAACTGTTGATGAATTGATACATTGGAAAGATAAAACAAAACCTAAGGTTACTGACCTAGAAAAAAGAATAGGTCGTCTTGAAACAAAATATGGGGTGAAATAAAATGGATGTAGGAAGTGCTATATTATGGATTATTTTTGTAATTCTGTTAGTGATATTCATTTATCTTATAGTAAAAGTTATCCGTCTAGTTAGAGGTCGAAGACATGCACTAGAAGTAAAATATGGCTATATGCCGAGTCATTCCGAGCTTTACTTTGAGGAGTTTTTCCCAAAGATAATATCTGAATGGGATTTAATTACCAAGCCAAAATTGGAACATTGGAAGAAAGGAATACAGAATAAATTAAAATTAATTGGTGGAGAATTAAATGAGATAATAGATTATAGGAAAAGTATAGATTCTAGGATTGATAAATTAGAAAAAGAAGTTATTAGAATAGAAAAAAAGTAAATAATTAAATGTTGTGGTATTTCATGTCTGTGTTATCATCTTTGAGTGATGTAATAATCAATAACTTTGTAATTATCTTAACATTGATAGTATTATTGTTAATAATTTATTTTTTAGCACATGCTGCTGTTAAAATCAAAGGTCTGAGTTTGAGGACCAAAATAGCTCATATAGAGTTAGAACATAAAAAAATTGATGCTTTAACTGAAAAACAAAAAATTGAGAACTTGAAAGAAGCAGCTGCATTACTTACTGATGGTGAGCGGGAAAAAATTGAGAGTATAAAAATCGATAAAGGAGTACTTGCCCGAAGAACGATTGCGCTTATGAGCGAAATTGATGAAAGAGTCGCTCGTCTTGAAAGAGGAACTGAAAATGCCCAGTTAGGTAAAACTATGAGTGAAATTATTAGACATGAAAAAAAATTGTTTAAATAAGGAGGAAAATAATTTATGGAAGCAGAAGAAGGAATTTTAGATTCTCTGGCAGATAAGGTAAATGATTTTTTCATGCCAGAAGAATATAAGTTGGAAACAGAATCTGGTTATCAAAGGAGATTTTGGGATAGAAGAATAGAAGGATATCTTGATGCTCATTTTGATGAGTATATTTCAACATATCAAATTATTACTTCAATTGATCTTGAAAGATTAGAAGATCGTTGTGATTCTGTTGAAATAAAAGTTAGAGACCTGAAAAGTTTTGCTTTGGATATAGATGCTAAAGTGTCAAATCTTGAGATAAGAGTTGACAGATTAAAAGGGAAAGCTAAATGAGAAACAAGACACAGGTATATAATGAGAAACTTCGTGCTACTTTACTAAGTTATACCTTTGCTCAGGATGACTTAAATGAAAACCTGATTGAACTTCAAACATATTTAAGAGAAAATGGATTAGG
This sequence comes from uncultured Thermoplasmatales archaeon, assembly GCA_964533085.1. Taxonomy (GTDB): domain Archaea; phylum Thermoplasmatota; class E2; order DHVEG-1; family DHVEG-1; genus SG8-52-3. The sequence goes on from CAZHIY010000049.1 coordinate 2,505, forward strand.
AATTATCAATATCAATGAACTAAAAGAAAAGGTAAGTCATATTAAAAAAGAAGAAAAAAAATTAGAGTATAATCAAAATAAAATTGCAAAGCTGTTCACATCGAGTAAACAGGTTCGAAGATATCAATTTGGTTCTAGTTTTTGTCCAAATTGTCATATGTTTAAAAATTATGAGAAAGAATGCCCTTATTGTAAATATCTTGAAATTACAATATGATTAGAGGTGAAAAAATGATATTAGGAAGTGAGTTAGAAGAAGTAGAAGTGGTTGATTCTCTTGGTGAGGAAGTTGGAAAAGTGAGAGATATAATTGTGGATACGACAAAAAAAGAATGGGAGATAAAGGAAATTATTGTTTCCAAAGGAGTTTTAAAGGGAAAGGCGATATTTCCTTTTAATGCAATAAACAAGTTTGACGAGGACGAAAAGAGTATTTTATTAAAAGAAGGAACAAAGTTATTGGATTTCGATGAAGAAAAACTTACACATACTTACCTTTCTATGGACGCTGTGAAAGATAGAAATATTTTTAGCAATGATGAAGAGGAGATTGGTAAAATTTATGATTATGTTGTAGCAGAATCATTGATCCCTTGGCAAGTGATAAAGATTCTAATTAAACCTCATGAACATTTTTTAACAGGACGAAGAATTAGATTAGATGTAGAGAATATTTCCAAAATAAAAGATATAATTACTGTTCACTCATCTAAAACAGAATTAGAAAAAAAAGCTAAAAAAGAATGATTATAGTAATGGTTTTCATCTTTAAATCTTACTATTTCCTCCTTCATAGATAGAAGGGTATTACTCTGAACAAATTGAAGAAATGTCCAAAATGTAATAATAAGCTTGACAAATCAGAGTTTTACTGGGATGTAACTCAAGCAGATCAATTAAGTATTCATTGTAAGAAATGTGTTGATAAATACTTTCAACAGTACAATGATAAAAATTAAATTAAGAGGGAAATTATGGATGCGTTTTTTTGCCCAAAATGCGGAAAAAAATCGATAAATAAACAAAAAGTCCAAGAAGAAAAATATATATTTATTTGTCAAACATGTAGATTTAAGCAAGGTATTTTTTCAAAAGATACTAGACGTGGTGTATGATGAAAAAAACTTCTTTTAAAAAAAATAGGTAATGGGAATTATTATGTGGCTTACTCTTTTGATAATTCATTTGGTTATTATGATTTTTATTTTAATAATGTTTTATTATATTTACAAAAGGAGAATACCTAGAGCTGAAAGAGAAGAGCCAGAAAGACTATTCATGATTAAACTTAATAAAATAAAAGAACGCTTAGAAAAATTAAGATATAATGGAGGTTAGTATGTTTATAATAATTGTTGGTGCAGGAGGAATTGGTAGAAGATTAACTGAACTTATCCTTAAGGATGGTAATCATAATGTAATTGTTATTGAAAAGGATAAAGAACGATGTGATGAGGTCGCCAGAAAATATGATGCAATTGCTATAAATGCAGATACCACACAAGAAGAGGCTCTTAATGAATCAGAGATAGAAAAGGCTGATATTCTTGTAGCAACAACTGATGATGATGCCACTAATCTTATGGTTTGTTCTTTGGCCAAAAATAAAGGAGTTAAACATCTTGTTTCAGTTGTGAATCAAGAAGAAAGTAAACCTATGTATATGGAGAGAAATGTTAAAATGGTTAAAAATCCGAATAGCGTGATGGCTGAGCATCTCTTTAAAGCAATAAAACATCCAAACGTAGAAGATTATATGATTGTAGGTGCTTACGCTGAAATTTTTCGCCTTTCTATACATCCAAATTCAAAACTATCTGGGAAATCTATTTCACAAGCTGGCTTTCCTAAGAAAAGTTTGATTGTCGCTATAGAACGAGATGATAAAATCATTATTCCTATCATTGCTGGAATAGTGAAAAATAATATTTGCTGGATAGTTTTTTGTATGTTTTTTGTGTAAGAACTCTTGTCGTTTTCGCTTATTGAACTTGTTAAATAAGGAAAAACT
>CAZHIY010000049.1:4525-11878 GCA_964533085.1 uncultured Thermoplasmatales archaeon
ATTCCTATAGAAGATATCAAGATATTTGAAGGAGATAAGGTAACGGTTTTAGCTCATACAAATCAGGTTGATAAGGTGATTAATCTTTTCTATCAGTAAATATCCGATTGGTTTATTTAACAATAATTTTTTTGTAGTAGCAATTTTATAGTTGACAAGTATCAGGTTTATTTTAAGAGGATATCGTATGGATTTAATATCACCTCATATTAATCCTCCACAGGAACATAAAAGATAAAAAAAACTTTTAAGTAACACCAGGATCTATAAATTCCTTATCTGATTTATATTCTTCTTCATTTTGTTTCTTCTTACAGTTTTTACAAATTCCTTCAAGTTCTTCATCTGAGTCTAATTCTTCTCCACAAATCTCACAATATTCAGCCATAATTACTCCTCATATATTGATTTACTTAAACTGATATTGTATTTTGGGTTTTTAAACTCTATTCTTATCATCGATAATATTTGATATATCCAAACAAATACAGAAACTATTTATTATAAATAATAATCATAAAGTGGAGAATTAGGAGGAAAAGAAGTGGCTTTATTAGAAGAACAAATTAGCAATGAGTATTTACGATTCTTAATAATTCTAATTCTAACAATAATTTTTATTACTATTACTTACCTTATTTTAAAAATTATTGTAAGAAGAATTACTGATAAAAAAAAGAAATATGGCGAATTCATACTAAAACAAATTTCATTACCTGTTCTTATTTTGGTGTTTTTTATAGGTTTATATACCTCTTTGAAATCTTTGATAATTTTAGATAAATATTATATATGGGTAGATGGAGCATTTTTTATTATAACTGTTTTAATTACTTCTCTTTTAATCTCCCGGATTTTAACTGTTTTAATGCTAGGTTGGCTTAAGGTTCGTAGAGGCTTTAAACGAACACCTGGGTTGTTAAATAAAGCCCTTAATGTTATTATCTTTGTTGTTGCAATAGCTATTATTCTTGGTTATTTTAATTTTGACATTACCCCATTAATCGCTGGGGTAGGACTTGGAGCTCTTGCAATAGGTCTTGCTCTTCAAAGTACTCTTTCTAATTTTTTTGCAGGAGTGCACCTTATATCTGATAAGCCAATAAATGTTGGAGATTATATTGAACTTGATAAAGACACCAGTGGTATCATTGAAGATATTGGATGGAGATCCACGCGCATTAGAACATTGACTGATAACCTTTTGATAATACCAAATGGTAAACTTGCTGAGAGTAATATAACAAATTTTTCTATGCCTGTAAAGGATTTTTCCATTTGGGTGCCCTGTGGTGTTGCATATGAATCTGACCTCAAAAAAGTAGAAAAAGTAACACTTGAAGTCGCAAAACAGATTCAACAAACAGTTGACGGTGCAGTAGAAGACTTCGAACCAATCTTTAGATACAAAGAGTTTGGTGATTCAAATATCAATTTTATAGCTGTTCTTAGAATTAAAGAACCTATGAAGCGTTTTATTGTTAGAAACGAGTTTATTAAGGAATTGAAAGAACGTTTTGATAAAGAAAAAATTGAAATTTCCTGGCCTATTAGAAAGATATACCAAATGAAGTAACAGTTGAGATAGATATGATCTGGATAATTATCATTGTAATAATAGGTATTTTAATTTTTCTTTCTTCTTTTTTTTCAGCTGTCGAGATGGCTTTTGTCTCATTGAATAGGATAGATGTTAGAAGAAAATCAAAAACAGGAGATAAAAGTTCAATTATTCTTGAAAAGTTGTTAAAAAAACCAGGCGAAGTAATTAGTGCAATTGTTATTTGTAATAATCTTGTAAATATTACTGCATCGATACTTGCAGGTGCAGTTACTGCATTTTTATTTGGAAATATTGGAGTTGGAATAGCAGCGGTAGTAATGACCTTAATTGTTATAGTATTTGGTGAAACAATACCTAAAGCATATGGTCTTCATAATGATAGATTTGCGTTCAGAGTTGCAAAAGCTCTTAACATTATTACCATTGTTTTTTCTCAAGTTTCAAGAGGTTTATCTGCTATTTCTAACGTTTTTTTAAGATTTCTAGGTAAAGAGGTAGGTAAAAAAGCATTGGTGACTGAAGAAGAAATTAAAATCATGCTTGATCTTGGTGTCCAGGATGGAACTATTAAAAAGGATGAAAAGCAGCTTTTAAATGAAATTTTTGATTTTGATGATACTGAAACAAGAGAGGTTTTTATCCCTATTAAAAATGTTTATTTTTTAAAAGAAAATAATACTTTAAGGCAACTTAAAAAAAGAGCTGTAGTAACTGGCCATTCCAGATTTCCAGTTTATAGAAAAAGTAAAAAAGATATTGTTGGAATAGTTCATGTAAAAGATGCCCTTTTGAAAGATGAAAAGATTCATATAAAAGAGGTTATGAATAGTGTGTTTTTTGTTCAACAGAAAATGAAAGCCGATGATGTTCTAAGAAAGATGCAAAGAAAGAAGGCGCATATGGCGGTTGTTAGATCAAAAAATGGGAAAATTCTTGGTATTGTTACATTCGAGGATTTGATTGAGGAGATTTTTGGTGAAATAACTGATGAGCATGATGCTACATAGTATTTCTTTTATTAATTGGGAACTTTTTTTAACTTTTAGTGTATTTATTATATGTTAGGTGAGGTAAGCTTTAATGCCTAGGTTTGTTAAAAGAAGTTCAAAAAGTCGAGGGCTTCCACCTGGTTCCCTTGTTCATGTTGGTGAGAAGAAAACAGAAAAAGTAAGAATTTCTGTAATTGACTATAGTATTGGCAAATTTGAAGAAAAAGAAGTTAAAAATGTTGAAGAATGTTTCTCTTTTAAACCAAAACCCTCTATTACATGGATTAACATTGACGGGCTTCATGAAATAGATGTAATTGAAAAACTTGGTAAATGTTTTGAAATTCATCCTCTTGTTTTAGAAGATATTTTAAACACTGATCAGCGTCCTAAAATGGAGGATTTTGAGAAATACATTTTTTTTATTCTAAAAATGCTTTTTATCGATGATAAAACTCAAGAAATACATAGTGAACAGGTTAGTCTGGTTCTTGGTAAGAATTTTGTGATTTCTTTTCAGGAAAGTATCGGTGATGTTTTTGATGCAGTGAGGGAACGGATTCGTAAGGCTAAGGGACGTATTCGTAAAAATGGTACTGATTATTTGGTATATTCTTTGATTGATGCAATTGTTGATAATTATTTTGTTATTCTTGAAAAAATTGGTGAAAGAGTTGAGAGCATGGAGGAAGATTTGGTATCTAATCCTGTTCCAAAAACTCTACAGAAAATTTACAACTTAAAACGTGAAATGATTTATCTTCGTAAATCAGTATGGCCTTTAAGAGAGGTAATTAATGGTTTATTGCGTGAAGAATCAAAACTAATAAAGAATTCAACACATATCTATCTTAGAGATCTTTATGATCATACCATACAGACAATTGATACAATTGAAACCTTCCGCGATATGATATCGGGTATGCTTGATATCTATATGAGCAGTGTTAGCAACAAGATGAACGAAGTAATGAAGGTTTTGACAATTTTTGCTGCAATTTTTATTCCTCTTACATTTGTTGCAGGTTTATATGGTATGAATTTTAGTCCAGATACAAGTCCGTTTAATATGCCTGAGCTCAATTTTTATTGGGGCTATCCAATGGCATTATTTGTTATGGCAATAATTGGATTTGTGATGTTAGTATATTTTAGAAGAAAAAAATGGTTGTAAGATTTATTAAAACCATTCTTCTTTCTATTTTGTGAAAAATAGATATTGGTACATGAAATTAACAATTTCTTTGTTAATATTATTTATGATTTCATTGCTAATTTTTGCTATTTTAAAAAATGATTGGTTATGGAGTTTTTTTGCAATAATTATGATATTCATTGCTTTTGTTCCCTCTATTTTTAGATTTTATTTAAAAATTAATTTACCTTTTTTATTTGATGTTTTTATTTGCCTTGCTTTGATTTTTCATATGGGCAATGGATTATTAGATATCTCTAGCAGTTTTCCAATTTATAATAAATTTACTCATTTTTTCTCAGCAAGTGTTGTTGCCTTTATTTTTCTGATTTTACTTTTTGTTTTTAATGAATATTATCGAGGAATAGCAGTAAACACCTTAAAAATCTTGTTTGATGTAGTTGTAATTACAATGGCTTTTGGAGTAATATGGGAGTTTATGGAATGGACCAGTGATTTTATCTTTAATTTAAATACGCAACCTAGTCTAAATGATACAATGGGTGATCTATTTGCAGATACGCTCGGTGGTTTATTGATTGCTCTTTTTGGTTATTTTCTGATTAAAAGAGGTATTTTAAGAAGTTTTTCAAAGGATTTCAAGAAACACTTTAAAGATATTATGGATAATAATTAAAAAAGATTTTTTCAAAAAGTTTTTACAAAAGGATGCTTATTTTGGTATGTTAAAAAATGAAAAAATCTAGTTTAAGACTTGGGGGAATAATTTTATCTTACAGCCTAAAGATTGTTATGATTATCTTTTTAATCATCTCAATCTGGAAGCTACACTGGATCTGGATTTTTGGCTGTACTCTGGCAATAATTGTAAGTTTTATTCCAACAATATTAAAAAGAAACTATCAAATAACTTTGCCTCTTATTTTAGATATCTTAATTACTATTACTCTGATTTTACATGTCGTTGGAGGTCTATTAGGTGCTTATGGTATTATTTATTATGATACCCTGACTCATTTCGTTTCCTCATTTCTTGTTGCTTTTCTTGCTTTTGTAATAATTTACATATTGGATGAATATTGGGAAGGAATGGTAATGGATAAATATGCTATGGCATTTGTTGTTATAATAACAACAGTTGCTATGGGCGTTGTTTGGGAGTTTAATGAATGGATTACAGATATTATCTTTGGAACCCATGAACAATGGGGCTATACTGATACAATTAAAGATCTTTTTATTGATATGCTTGCAGGCATTGTAATGGCAGCAATTGGCGTTAACATGATAAAACGTGGTAGTTTTGATGAAATGACCGGGAAATTCGGTGAACAAATAGATAAAAAAATATTTAAAAGAAAAAAAGGTTGAAAAGATATGGGGGAAATTAAAAAAATCTGTAATAAACAGTGTTTATCTGCTACCTTCTTGCTCAGAATTGTAATGATAATTTCTGTTATACTTGCATTATGGAGGAAGGATTGGGTTTGGGTAGTTGGAACTTGTATAGGTTTTTTTATTAGTATTTTACCAAGTATAATAAAAAAGGATGCAAAGTTTACACTTCCATGGATTCTTGATTTTCTAATTGCATTAGTTACAATTTTACATGTGGGTGGTAGACTTTTTGATTACTATTATACAATTGAAAATTATCAACTTATAACTCGTTTTTTTATTTCAGTTCTTGTTGCATTTATTGGCCTTTCAATGATATTTATACTCGATGAACACTGGGATGGTCTTAAAATGGATAAATATGCAATGGCATTTATTACAGTAATTTTTACTATGTTTGTAGGTGTTATTCTAGAACTAGTCAAATGGCTCAATGTCACAGGAACCTATTATGTTAAAACGAACAATGTTTTAATGTTGAATTTATCTGCAGATACTGCTGCAGGAATAATTATAGCAATTATTGGTGTAAATTTAATCAAATCAGGTAAATTTGATAAGATGACTGATAATTTCGGTAATCAAATTGATAAAATGGTTATTGATAGGTTTGAAAAACGAGGTTTGAAGAAAAAATAAAACTTAATATATTTATCATATATTCAGAGGTTATATGGAAATTTTGGATTTGAATTAGGTGAAATGCTTACTAGGCAATTAATTTATTTTATAATCATCTTTTTTATTGGAGTATTACTGCTTCATATTTCAACAATAATTTTAAATTTCCATAAAAAAAGTTTTGGTAAAGCAGTTGTTATTGTTCTCCTTGGCGCAATTATAATGTCAGTTTTAGATTTCATTCCATATATAGGTCGGTTAATTGGCCTCATCTTTGTTTGGTATTTTATCAAAAACTTTTATGATGTTAGTTGGGGAAAATCTATCCTTGCTTGGTTTATAAGTATAGTTGTTGCTTTCATAATAGCATTTATTATATTATTGATTCTAGGTATAACTGCTATTAATATTTCATTATTTTAAAGGCATAAGTTTTTAAAAAAAAGTAAATTTAAATATCTAAGTTAACATTCATAATAGATTAATTATGAATATAGTTTTTGATATGGTAAATTTTACCATCAGACAGGTTATTTATTTCTCATGTATTCTATTGATTGGTGCTCTTCTATTAAATTATGCTACAAAAATTCTTAATTTTAAAAAAGTAAATTATAGGTTAGGTTTAGAAGCATTGTTTATTGGAGCAATTATTGCATTCTTTTTGTCTTTAATCCCATATATTGGTAGGATATTAAGTTTATTTGTTTTTCTATATTTAATTAAATGGTTTTATAAAGAAACCTGGAAAAAAGCCGTTCTTGCCTGGGCAATCACAGTCATTTTAGGGTTTATAATAGCTATTATAGTGCTTACTTTACTTGATGTCCCAATATTGTTTATTCCCAAATTGACTTAGAATGTTTAAAAAAATAGTAACTGTAATAATTCTAATCATTTTAACCGCTAGTTTATGGTTTACACAATACCAATATCCTGGCTTATACAGTTTCTATATCATAAAAGGTTTCTATACCCTTATTTCTTTAACAATAATATATATAATTTTTAGAGTTGTTTTTGAAGAAATAGTTGTTAAAAGAATGAAACAAGCAAAAATGCGTTATTCCTTTAAGAAAATAATATCTATTCTTTATGTTCTAGTTTTTTTATTTGCATTAGTTGCGATTTGGGTTGAGCAAACTGAGTCATTGCTTGTTTCCTTTAGTCTTATAGGTGCGGGTATAGCTATATCATTACAGGATGTTTTTAAAAATTTTGCAGGTGGTATCACGATTTTTCTTCGGGGATGTATCGTGTTGGTGATAGAGTTGAAATCAACGGAAAAACTGGTGATATTATAGATATTGGAGTTCTTTATACAACTATTATGGAAATAGGTGAATGGGTAGATGGAAATCAGGCTACAGGTAGATTATCATTTATCCCTAATAGCAATGTACTTTCTAATAATGTTAACAATTTTACAAAAGACCATAATTTTATTTGGGATGAAATAAGCCTTCCGATTACTTATGATAGCAACTGGAAAAAAGCAAATAAAATAATTTTTGATATTGTTAAAAAAGAAACAGAAAAAATTGAAGAGCAAGCAGATAAAGAAATAAGCAAACTTGGTGAAAAATATTATCTTTCAAAAAAACCTGTTGAACCTGTCATTTTTT
>CAZHIY010000050.1:0-11866 GCA_964533085.1 uncultured Thermoplasmatales archaeon
TGAATATTTGTGTAGTTCCCAGGTCCTGTTCCACCGACATATAGTATGTTTTTATCATAAGAAACTGCATAATAAGTTTTTTTCACTAAATTTGTTCCAATAACAGATGAAGCAATTACACTTACTAACAGTATACAAATTATAACTCCAATTGTTTTCTTATACAATTTTAATTCCTCCCTAATTATATATCAATATATGATTAATAAATTCTTTTATTTAATAATAATGTAACAAAAATACGCCTGAAAAAATAAAAGAAGAGGGTGAAATCTCCCTCTAATTTAATATTTTTTAGCTATTTTTTTCAATTTGGTTCAAATGTAACGCGGACTTGTACTATTGAACAATATAAAGTGAATCCACTACTATGGTCACCTACCGTTACTCTGCAACAAAGGTTCTCAACATCATCCCAATCCCAATATGTATGTGAATTTGTATCATCACTTATTTCGAACCAATTGGACCAACAGTCAGGGTCAGGTGGCTCTTCTGGACAATCAAATGGCTGTAAATCTCCTTCATCAATTCCACCGAATATTGGTTGCAAGACAATATCCGCATCAGCATCAGACCAATATGCTTTGACTCTGAGTTCAACCTTTGATATATCTCCTTCATCTCCAAACGCCATTCCTGTCGTCAAATACTGAACATCACGGTCATCAGTTGTGCTTGCATAATCATGTTCGTCACCATCACACATATCTGCTGGGTCTGTTTCCCATTCAGCTACTCTAGAAGCAAAGTGAAATGTGTATGTCTCTTCAATCGCACTTACAGATGGAGAACCTATCATTGAAAACAGAAAAATAGCTAATGTTACAATCGCTGTTATTTTATTTTTCATATTTCACCTCCTTTTTCTTTTTTTGACTATCTTAGATAGAGGTTTCAATAAGCATTTCTCTATTCTTTCCTCCCTCAAGGATAATCGAAATTAAAGGATATTTGAACTATTTAATCATTCCGATTTATTTTTCGTTAAATGTCGATAATTGTTGAATATATGACTAAATAGTTAACAATTATCTCAATACCATTGATTTTAATAGATTTACAAAACCATAAATCCTATTAATTGTAGTTAGCATAGTGAGTACATTTTGTATTCCAGCTAAGACCAGTTAGTTTTATTTCAAACTAAAATTTTAAATATTGCAACATATTTTTTAATTTTGAGAAATAAAATAGGATGAATTGCATTGGGATGAGATGGGACGAATCGCTATCCTATTCATACATATACAACACCTGATAACTACACTGTCACATTAACAGTTACTGATAACACTAGTAATACCACTATGGATACTACATTTGCTTGGATACAAGATGGAAATGATGCACCAGAAATACCAAATATTGAAGGACCAGTTAATAGTAATACAGATACCAAATATGATTACAATTTCCAGTCATCTGACCCAGAAGGACTACAAATCTGGTATTTCATAGAATGGGGAGATGGAAAAGACACAGGATGGATTGGTCCTTATAGTTCTGATATTGAGATAACTATGAGTCATAAATGGACAGAGCAAGGAACATATAAAATTAGATGTAAAGCCAAAGATCCTTATGATGCTGAGAGTGACTGGGCTGAGTTTGAAGTATCTATTCCAAGAACCAGAGCAACAACACATTTGTGGTATCATTGGTTTTTAAAACGTTTCCCATTGCGAGAAAGACTGCTGAATCTTATAAAATTGGCTTTACAGAAATAGTAGACAATATAGATAAAATCCTATAAATCTCAAAATTTGAAAAATTTAAATATTCGACTAATTCGCTTTTATCTAATGAGATAGACTCAATATATATTACTTCCTACCTTTAAAAGCCCTGTAAACAAAATAAGCAAGTCCACCGTAAAGTACGACAGATCCGAAAATAAGCATAACTATTGCAGATGGTGGTAAGCCCATTATAGTTCATCCTCCTCTTTTCCTTTGATTTTCATCAAGACAAATGATAAAATAGTAATAATTAGAAGTGGAGATATCCCCATTAATGCTATTAGCCATCCGGGATAGTCTGGATAGGGATTATTTAATACATTATTTACAATAGCTGCTACAAGTAAAATTGCTAAAATTGTGGGAATTACGATTTTTATTAGAACATCCCACCATCTACCAAGTAAAATTTCAGAGGTCTCATTTGCATGATCTCGCAAGTGTTTTATTCTAAACATCCAACCAAATATCAAACATTCAAGTAGTCCAATTGTAACAAGACCAAAATTTGCAACAAAATGATCTAATATCTCAAGGAAGTATAAACCACCACCTGTTGCAAATATCAGGCTTAAGAAAAACCCTAGTATGCACATTATTGCAGTAGCTTTTGCTTTTGTAATTTTCCATTTATAATTAGCACTAGCAGCAATTGGTTCTATCATTGAAAAGGCTGAATCAATTCCAAAAGTTAGGAGTGCTATAAAGAAAATTGAACCAAAGAACGCTGCTGCAAATGGAAGAAGTGCTATTGCTGTTGGATATGTGATGAATGTGAGATTCGGTCCTGCGATTTGAGTACCAAGTGCATCAATTCCAATTCCTTGAGTCATTGCAAGATATCCAACCACACTAAATACTGCAAACCCTGCTAGAAATGAAGTTCCTGCATCTGCAAGTGCTACAATGAATGCATTGTTTGTTAGATCAGATTTCTTTTTAAGAAAACTAGCATATGTAATCATTATTCCTTGCGCAAGACTAAAAGAAAAGAACACTTGAGCGTAAGCAGCAAGCCAAACATTTACATCCCCAAGTTTTGAAAAATCAGGTGTAAGATAGTAGCTTATGCCTTCAATTGCGCCAGGAAGAGTCAGACCCCTTATTGTTAGTATTATCAAAAGTATTGTTGGTATAGGAACAGTTAAGGCAACTACCTTTCCTATTCGTCCAACGCCCTTGTATAAAATGAAAAATATACAAAACCATACTGCTATAAGACCAAGTATAACAGGTAAACTGATTCCACCAATCATAAGAGGACTACCGGTATCTCCTAAAAAACTTGAAAAGAAGCTTTCAGCATTTGACCCCCATCTTAAGTCAAGGGAGTAAATCATATAGGAAAAGCACCAGGCCATGATAACAACATAATAGATTGCTACAATGAAAGGCATTAGAACTGTTAACCAACCAGCCCATTCCCATTTCGCACCAACTTTTTTAAAAGCCTTTGGTGGCGTTCCGCGAGCCCAATGCCCGATAGAGAACTCAAGAATTAAAAGAGGAATTCCTGCAGTAAAAATTGCTACAAAAAATGGTATAAGAAATGCCCCACCCCCATTATCATAACAGACATAGGGGAATCTCCAAACATTACCAAGACCCACTGCTGATCCGACAGCTGCCATGATGAAAGCAAATCGCGAATTCCAGAATTCTCGTTTAGCCATCTATGAAGTCTCCTATCATATCTTCTGTTTTTTCTTAATTTTTATTGAAATTAGAGCTATTGTAATAAATAGTAATAGAAATATAATAAATATGCTGATTAAATTGTAGGATGAACGTGTTGGAATTTTCTCAGGTTTTTCAAATGTCTGCGCGTCTAATGCATAAATAGTTCCTTTTGCACTGATATAAACAATTCCATCCTCTGCATAAGGATCAGAAAGTATCGGTGTTGTTAAATAGTTTAAAGCATCATCTTTAATAAAATACCCTGGCGTGAAGCTCCATACCAAATCTCCATCTGTTTTTTTAATAGCATAAAGTCTACCGTCGTCAGAGCCAAAAAATACATAATCGCCATAAACCACAGGATTTGAATGAATTGCTGATTTGCAGTTAAATTCCCATTCAAGATTCCCATTTTTCCTATTTATAGCATAAAAATTATTATCGTTTGAAGCAACAAAAAGTAAATTTTTTGATACAGCTGGTGTTGTAACAATTCCCCATCCTGTGTTAAAAGTCCATTTTTGATTACCACTTCTTGAATCAAGTGCATAGAGATTTCCATCCCATGAACCAACATAAACATCGTAATTATCTATCTTTGGAGATGCAGATATTTTCCCATTTGTTTTAAATTCCCAAATAATCTCTTTATTTTTTATATCAAAAGCATAGCATGAATCACCAGATCCAATGAAGATAGAATTATGCGACGCCTCAGAAATAGTGGTTGACTCAAGAAAATTCTTAGTCCAACTTATTTTTCCAGAGTTTAAATCAAATGCATAAATATTTCCATTATCACAACCAGCAATAACTAAATTATTTGCAATTATAGGTTTACAAGATATATAACCTACAAATTGTGTCCATTTTATATTACCTGTTTCTCTTTCAAATGCATATAAACCATTTTCTCCTCCAACAAATAATAAATCTTCAAAAGCAACAGATTCTACAAATTTCTCATCAATTTTATCTTTCCAATTTAATGTTCCTGAATTTGAATTTAAAGTAAAAATCCTGCCTGTCGACATTGCAGTAAAGACAATATTATCAGAAACAGTTGAAGAGGAATAATCAATATTTTTTGCATTTTCTGTTTCATATTTCCATAAAACTTTGCAATTTTTTTCTGCATAAAGACTTTTAGTTGGTTTTATTTTACCAGGTATAGATTTTGAGGCATATAATTCAAGCCATCCGCAAGTAGGTAGTTCTGTAAGTCCTTTAAATTTCTTTTTTTCATCATCAGTCGGGTTCCATTGCCCCCCGTCAGGTCTACCCATGAATACAAATAAACCCATCTTGTCTATTAGGTTAGAGCTTGTTATTTTGCAGTCTGTAGTTTTTTCATAGATTGGGTTTGTTGACATAATTTTTTTAGCAATATTTGTATCTATCTCCCCATAATATTTTTCCCCTAATTCTATGAATTTCTCAGCCACATCAGTTGTCAATATTTTTGGTAAAATTCTGGATGCAATTTTAAATAAAAAGGGTGGAATACCCCAAAGTTCTGCATGTACCTCTATATCATGAGGTATACTGCATGACCAATAGTAACCATTAAATGTCCTTTTTATCGGTTTATTAATTAATGCAAGTTGAATTGATGCAATCTCACCTGTTTTTGTATCACCGATAAGCCATTCATTTGGAATAAGACCATTATTTTCTTCAATTAAAAATTCTATCACGTCATCGATACTATCTAAATATTGAATCGCTGTTCTTGAACGAACTCCCTTGGGCACTCCTCTTTTTTTCCAAAAACCCTGTGGAAATAGTTCTGTTTCTGTAAGAATTAGTCCCTTTTCATTTTGATACCAATCTTCTTGGCTCCATAATGAGCCGGGTGGACATGTCATTAAAAATCTATTTCCTTTTGATGGTTTTACATCTAATATAATATTACATCTTTCAGATACATAGTGAGGAAATATAGACGAATGTGCTACAACAATCTCACCATTACTCGTTGCATCACCTGTTGCAATAAAGGCTGTACAGTGTCCTGAATGATTATCCTCATTTCCTATAGTTATAAATCGTTTAAAATTAAAGAAAAGTCTACGAAAAGGCTGAAAACTTTTTTTAGGATATTTGAAGCTACTATATTCAATATCCTGAATAAATTGATATGTTAAAATATCATCTAATTCAATATTTCGATTAAAAATTTTTACCTCTTTTACCTTTAATCCATCTGTTATACCCTTTAGTTCCTCTCTATATTCATCTGGGATATATTTTGAAAAACTATTTTTTGCTTTTAATTTAAAAAAATCCCATAATCTTTCTGGATTTCTAAATCTAAAAAGTTTCAATATCTTTACTCGATCATATTCAAGATTTATCCATCTTTGAAGCATATCAATAATTTCAGCAGATGTGAGATATCCATATTGATATCCTCTTTCGTATGGTTCCCCCTCAATGTGAATATAAACCCATCCCTGGATATTATATCTATATCCTTTATCATATTGGCCAGAAGTTAAAACATCGGATTTTAAATTATCATCTGCGCTTGTAGTTGGAATATAAACAGGGAAAAGTAAAATTCCAATTAGTATTAAACTTACCAAGCGGATCATAATCTATCACCTTTATTTATAATTATTATTATATAAAAATATTATCATTTGAATAAAAATAATTTATATGAATTTTTTTTTTAAAGAAACTCAATAAACAAATTAAAGAAAAAAATCGATATTTAATCTTTGAACAAGTTACTATGCAGTTATCAGAAATTATTAATTCTACTTTATTCATCTTCACCCCCTAAAATTATAAAATTTAATCCATATTAATATTATGTTATAATAATAACAAA
Organism: uncultured Thermoplasmatales archaeon; assembly: GCA_964533085.1. GTDB lineage: Archaea > Thermoplasmatota > E2 > DHVEG-1 > DHVEG-1 > SG8-52-3. Next base: position 6,262 of record CAZHIY010000050.1, read on the forward strand.
AAATATATCAATATGTTACAATATGTAAAATTCTGTATATATTCTAAAAAATAAATTGGAGGATTTACAATCGTAACAATCAGTCATGTAATACAAGATATTCTAAAACGCCATGTATTAATGCAAGAAGCAATCAACCATGGTATTGTATCATATAATAAATTAGCAAAAGTTTTAAAACCGGAAATTGAGGAAGAGTTAGGAAAAAAAGTAAAACACTCAGCAATAGTTATGGCATTGAGACGAAGTTCAGAAAAATTAGAAAAAAACACTTCCAAACCTTCGTTTTGTTATTCTATTGAGACTATTAAAACTGATATTTTTTATCTTGTTTTGGAGGATTCACCTTATTTGTACAGTAAACTTGGTACTCTTTATCCAGAAATTGACTACAAAAAGGGTGGTGTATTAAATGTAGTTCAAGGAAACTATGAAGTTGCAGTTGTTACTAACAATAAATATAAAGACAAAGTGTTAGATATTTTATCTGATGAAAAAATTTTGGAAACAATTGATGATCTTGTTTCAATTTCACTAACATATTCAAAAGATTTTCTATTTACTCCGGGAATACTATACGATGTTTCAAGATTTTTAGCTTGGGAAAATATCAATGCGATAGATGTTATTTTAACAAAGACAGAATTTAGTCTTATTATAGATAAGAGAGATTTAATGAGATGTTATAAGATACTTGGTAGATTTGCAGAAAATGCAATTAATGCTAAAGAAAAGTTTGAAATTGCTAACTAATTTTTTTAAAGTAGAGGGAGGAAGTAAGGGTCTAGGTGAAGGTGAATAAAAAAAGTGGATTACGTAAACCCAAACTAGACCCTCGAGATATTATTTTGATCTCACCCCATTTTTTATATACAATATTTGTATATCTATCCTTTGTTATAATAATAACAAATAATATAACAATGTGTATCAATATATTATAAACATTAATAGCCTATAAAAACAGGTCTTAGGTGTTGTTATGGTAACAATAAGCCATGCAGTTCAAGACATATTAAATAAGCATGTGTTTTTGCAAGAGGCAATCAATCAAAATATTGTATCTTATAATAAACTTGCAAATAATATAAAACCTGAAATTGAAGCAGAATTAGGTAAAAAAGTTAAACATAACGCAATTGTTATGGCACTTCGAAGATATTCAGAAAAATTAGAAATAAGAGAAGATAAACCATCTTTAAATTATTTTAGGGAAACCTTACTAAAGACAGATGTTTGTCTTATTATTCTAGAAGAAAGTCCAGACGCACTTAATAAAACTCAAGAATTGTACAATAAAATGGTATTTAAACAAGGAAAAATCTTTAACATCGTACAAGGAAACTATGAACTTGGAATTATTACAAATCAGAGTAATAAAGAAAATGTAATCGATTCATTTGGTAAAGATAACATTTTAAGAATTGTTGAAGAGCTTGTAGTTATTTCCTTGATGTACTCAAGAGACTTTTTATTTACACCTGGAGTTCTTTATAATGTTTTAAGATTTTTAACTTGGGAGAACATAAACATATTTAATATAACACTTACTCCACAAGAGTTGAGTATAGTAATCTCAAGAAAGGATACAATGCGATGTTATAATACACTTGAAAAACTCGTGAAAACTACAAAAAGCAATATAAACTGATTTTTAAGCTATGATAACAAATATTTACATAAACTTTTATTATACAATAAACATTTTCGCGTTTCTTAAGCAGGGGTAGCCAAGCCTGGTCAAAGGCGACAGACTCAAGATCTGTTCCTGTAGAGGTTCGGGGGTTCAAATCCCTTCCCCTGCACTAATTTAATGGCAAAATTTTAAATAATTAATAATAATTCTTTTTTTGGATATTATGAAAACTAATGATGGAAAAGAATCTAAAACTGATACTATAATTCAGCGTACTATTAATGTTTATCTTCCTACTTTTGAAATGAAAGAAAAATGGAAAAAATTAGCTGAGGTGTCGAATCAATCTACATCTAAATTTATTATTGAGCATGTTACAAATTCTTTGAATCATGAACAGAAGGATCCTACTGTGGAAACCCGAATACAGCTTATTAAGAATAAAAAGCAGCTGGAGGATGAAAACAGGGAGTTGATAAAACAGATTAAGGAAAAGGAGAAGCTTATAGAGATTTATGAGAAGGAAGCAAGATCACATGTTATTAAGCCTTTTCTTGAGCAGGATTTTAGTGGTGTTAGAAAATTTGAAGAAGATCTCATTGAGTTGTTTAAGAGGGATGTTGAGGTGCGGAAGGAAGAGCTATACAAAAAGTTACATGTAAGTCCTATGGAAACTGATGCTTTGACTGCGATTCAGAAGCAGATTGAAATTCTTGAAAGATATGGTCTTCTGAAGGACATTGGGGGAGTATGGAGATGGAAAGGATAGATGATATAAGGTTAATTACTGATTTCTTGAAGGATTGTAAAACTCGGAGGATGAGCAGACATACTATTGAGAGTTATCATTCATCTTTAAATTTGTTTAAAAAGTTTATCTCAAAGAATGGTTATATTTTTGTAGGTGTTGATAGAAGAATTTGTACTGATTATATTGATTATCTAAATGAGCAGGGTATGTCGTTTTCTACTATGAAAAACCGTTTTTCAACCTATAATTCTTTTTACGATTTTTTAAAATATGAGAAATATGTTAAGGAGAATATTGTTAAAGAAGTGTGTAAACGGTATCTCACTAAATATAAGGGAAATAATGATGCGGGAAAAAGAAAAATCATTACCATTGGAGATATGGCTCGTTTCATAAACATGATACCTGATATCAGGGATAAGGCAATTGTTCTATTGTTTGCAAAAACAGGTATAAGACGTAGGGAATTGGTATCTATTGATATTGATGATATTAATTGGGAAAATATGAGTATCACATTGAAGCCAACAAACAAACGCAGCAACAGAGTTGTCTATTTTGATTATGAAACTGCTAATATATTGAAACGGTGGATTAGAAAGCGTGAAATGATTACGGATCCACTTAATAAGGCATTGTTTACATCATATACTAATAAGAAGAAGCGTTTGGATAGAAATGGTGTGGGTTATATTTTTGTGAAATGGGCGGAGATTGCAGGTTTGCATGATTCCAGTTCTGATAGGATTGAGAAGCATTTTACTCCTCATTGTTGTCGTCATTGGTTTACAACGTTTTTAAGTAATGGTGGTGAGGGTATGCCTCGTGAATACATCAAAGAACTTCGTGGTGATGTTAATAAGGATGCTATGGATATTTATAATCATATTGATCATTATAAGTTAAGAAGATCGTATCTTTCTCATATTCCTCAGTTGGGACTTATTTAAATTTTTTTTTATCAAATTCATCACAAATCATTTTAACAAATTTCATTGTCTCTTCACATTTCCTTATTTCTGTCCCCCATTTGTGCTTATCTACATGGCTCTTGCCAATATCATTATATGTTGGTCTATATCTACCTGCATCGATTTCCTTATGACTAGGATGTTGTCTAACCCAATTGAGAACATATAGATCTTTATAATATTCTTTAGATGTTTTTCTCTCTTTAATAGGTGTTTTTTTATATCTAATTATTTCATTGTCATATCCAAGTAATGGTTTTATAAATTTTTCTGGAACTGAGAGACCAGTAGTAAAGTTATAATCAATTGCACCACCCATCCAATTTAAACTTTCAGATAGTTCATAAGCGTCATTAATTGAATGCCCAATATGGATTTTATTTGTTTTATCCATAATCGCAGGACCATATGCAATTCCTGCTCTCAGAGGTAGTTCAAAAACACGTGGATCTTGAATAATAGATTTTGCAATGAATATATTTGTTATCTGGCAAAGAGATCTAAATCGTTTTAAATTATCTTCGTCATCATTAGATGTTTTGATATATAGAATAATTGAATCTGAAAAATTATACATATTATCTTCCAATATTTTATCGATATATAGAATTTTAGGAAATGATTTATAAAATTGATAAAAAATATTAGGTTTTCCTGTTTGATGAGCTTTCGTAATGCCCCATAAAAATCTATAAACAGAAAGATGAATTTTTTTTAATACTTGAAAATTTGTATTTTCTATAAGTTTACCAAATCCTAATATGTCAATAAAACTTACAAAATAATTACCAGCATCAATCTTACTTTCGTCCTTAAAATTTAATTTAAATTTTGTATTCACTTAAAATCCTCCTCAGTTTAATATTTAATAATCCTCGTTTTTCTTTATGTGATTTTTCTTTAATAATTCTTTGAGTAATGGATTGTTTTCTGTTGTCAGGAGTGTATAGTAAATTTAATTAGAATATAATTATATCAAAGTTCAATGGATCAAATTTTATTTGCTACTGGTATGTATGGATTTGTTGGATCTATCTTAATTATAATTTTCCATCTTTTACCTGAAATAAAAGAAAAATATAGTAAAAGGTGTTTACATTTTTTTAGATATAAAAATGAAATTGAATTAGATCAAACAGTTAAAACATATAATTTTTATAGTCACCTTTGGAGTTTTAGATTGATTAGTACTGGTTTTTTGATTATGATTATCTATTCATTATGGCCAAACGAATATCTAGATTTACCGTTTAATATTTTATTTGTTATTATTGATAGTTTTCTACTTATCTTTATTGCGATTTGGGGAATAACTGATGTTGAAGGTTATAAAATTGGATTAAAGAATTCTTCTTTATTATCTGTTTATTTTGGTATAAGTTCAGGGTTTTATTTCTTGGTTATGGGAATTAATTGGGTTTATGTTGGTAGTACAAAGATTGATTTTATAGATAATATTTTGTTAATTTCAGCTTTAATTTCACAATTAATTTTTTCTACATTATTTTTTTCTAGATGGAGAATACATGTTCTTCATGAAGGAAAAAAATGGGGTATTTCGAATGGTTAAGGTGCCCTATACAGGTGTATGGATTCGAGATCATCTTAGTGAGGTAAAGGAAGATTTCATTCAGCATATGTCTACTGAGTATCGAAAGGAGATGAAACAAAGTAAAAAAGTGGTTAGTTCATATCATCAGTTTTGTAAAATGATTTATGTGCTTGAGAAAATTGGTCTTATTGAACTTGTACGTGAGGAAAAATCTAGTAAGGATTGGCTTAGACCTCGGAAATATTATCGTATTGTAAAGGGTAAAGAGAATAGTGTTAAATGGAATAATCCACAAAAGCATTATGTGCCTAAAACTGTCTAGATTTTTGTAATAATCTATGAGAACGTTGTGTTTTTTTGATGTGTAGGCTTTTGTAATTTAGCCTTTAAACAATTGTTCATTTTGTTTAGGTATTAAATCATTAATCATAGAGTTTTGAGCTTAGAAGTCATTATAAAAATTAATTTTTAGTTTTTAATTTATTTATTAATTTTTTTATATTTAGATTTTAATCTCTTTTTTTGTATATCTTTATAAAAATTTAAAAATCATAAAAGATAGTCCTCTTTTATATTTTATTTCGGTTTATGTTGTTAACCGAAATTTAGATTTTTATGAAATATCATTTTCAAAAATCACTTTTAAAAAAAAACGTACATGACCTTTCAGGACACCCACGAGAATGAAAAATAGG
>CAZHIY010000051.1:0-2832 GCA_964533085.1 uncultured Thermoplasmatales archaeon
ATAATTTTGGATCTTTTAATACATTTGGATGATTTTCTAATACATTCATCGTTATTTTTATTGCTTTTGACATATCGTCATCGTAATGTATTCCAATGGTCAAATCAATCATTCTTATTTTTAAAGCAGTGTAGTTTACTATTGCATTACCCCAGATTTTTGAGTTTGGAAAAATAACTCTTTTGTTATCAAATGTTGTCATTGTCGTTATACTTGCCCCTACATCATTAATAGAACCTGATTGATCTGAAATATTTACAAAATCTCCAACTCTAAAGGGCTTAGTAATAGCAATCATAAAACCCGCTGCTAAATTTCCTAAGGTTTCCTGGAAGGCAAAACCTAGTACAAATCCAGAAACAACAGATATACTTATAATCGCTGCTCCGACATCTATTCCTAAAAATCCAATCCCAATTGCTACTACAAAAATAATTAATAAGATTTTTACGACTCGGCTTGTAAAAATTGCCAAAATTTTTGCCATTTTTGCCTTTAGCATTGCTCTACGAATGTAGTTGCTAACTAAAACTGCAATAATATAACCTACAACAATAACAACAACAGCTGAAATCAAATTGAAAATGGTAATATTTGAAAATGGTATTTTTACTTCTAAGAAGTCGATAATTTCTTCGATACTCAATAATTTACCTCCCAAAATACATTTGTCAAATGAGGAATAGTAGTAGGTTTAAAAAGATTATTGATTCCACTAAAAATATTTTAATTCAGGTGTGGCAGTTTCATCAAAAGGATTTAACCTCATAGCTAGCGAGAATAGATAAGGATAATTATCCTTAAGATACCGCATATACATTAACCACTGATGCACAAGTAAAACATATGCTCTTTTAATATCACCGGAAATATGCTTTAAGTCATTTTCTGGCAATTTTTCAATGTTCTTTCTGCTTCTTAATTCTTCATCCAAATGAAATACAGCTCTCAATAATTCTGTAAATGACTCATGCTCTAATAGATTAGGATTTTCTAATAAGCGGACAAGAAAATCATTTTTTTCAATTAAAAAATTCCGAAAAACTGAAATATTAATTTGTTTAACATCAATACCATATAAATATTTCCTTAGCTTTTTACTTACTTCCTGAAACTCTTTCTCTGACCAATCTGCTTCAATTATAAGATCCTTTTTAATTTTCTTTAAATTAGGATTGCTGTCCGAAAAATAGACTAAAAGTTTTGTACCAACCTCACTAAAAAAAGTGCCTATTAACATATTTAATTTTTCTAATCTCTTCTTCTTCTCCTTCATTGTAAGCAGACTATGTATAACAAGAGTAACAAGAAGCACTTCTATAAATACAAAGGCAATATCACCTATCAAATAGATAAATATATGATATGGATCTCGAAAAATTATATAATGTAAAAGATAAACTATTGCTGAAAAAATTAATAAAATTATACCTAAAGTTATTTGCCAATTATACGGTTTCATAATTTCCCAATATTTTAAGAGTTCAATAATAAAATCCTTTATTAAAATTTTCAATGTAATTATTTCATTTTATTGTTCTAAATATCATATTACAAATTGATATAATTACATTATGAAATATAAGTATCCTTAATTTAAGACTTACTCTCCTATTTTTTATATATTTTCTGCATCAAATAGACATCTAAACATTTACCAAACTTCATACCTACTTCTTTCATAATTCCCACGTGTTCAAAACCGACTGATTTATGAATATGAACACTTTTCTTGTTTCCTTCCGTAATTCGTGCAATAATAACATGAAGACCTGCTTTTTCGCCATCCTTAATAATATTTTCCATTAACTTTTTCCCAATTCCTCTATCTTGATGATCATCTCGTACATATAGGGAAATTTCAGCGGTATCAGAATATGCACATCTTGTTGAATATTTACTAAGTGCTGCCCAACCTAAAATATTACCTTTTTTTTCTGCAACAATTATTGGATTTTTTGGTCCATGTTCTTTAAACCATGTTCTTTGTTCATCAATACTTTTTTCTTCTGTATCAAAAGTTGCAACTGTTTTTTTTATTGCTTCATTGTAAATTTTAGTTATTTCATTTAGGTCCTTTTTTAACGCAGTTCTTATGTTTAACATATTTTAACATCCAATAATGCTGCTTCTATTAAAAAATCAAGATATTATAACATAAAAATGTTTATAAAAATAACAGTTAGCAGATAGGAAACAGCTAAAAAAAAAATTTATAGATAGACAACGTTTATTATCAGAAGGTTGAAACTCATGAAAAATACTTTTCCTGAACCCATCCAAAATCTTCCAGAAGTAGATATCCTATTAAAAGGAGTAAAAGCATTCTTATCTCAGGGAGAGAATCATCAAATCATTTTTATGGAATTTGAAAATGATGTAGATTTAGCTGAACATTCACATGAAAGTCAATGGGAGGTTGTAGTAAACGGAAAAGTTGATTTGATAGTTGAAGGACAAAAAAAAAACATATAAAAAAGGAGAGATGTTTTTTATTTCAAAAGCTGAAAAACATTCTGCTAAAGTATATGCTGGATATTCATCTATTGCTTTTTTTAATCAAAAGAATAGATATAAAATAAAGAAATAATTTGGTTAAAATATATTTATTATGAGTTTTGAAAATTTATTCTTGATTATTAATGATAAATTTAAATATATTGTATTAGTTTTATTATTTCATTTAAGGGAGGTAATAGAATTGAGAAATGGTAAAAGTATAAAGATGATAGTAATAGGATTATCAGTCCTATTTATTGGAGCTGCAGTTTTTCCTAGTGTAAATAGTCAATCAGAAAAAATGTACAAATCTACAAATGATATGAAACCCTT
>CAZHIY010000051.1:2842-11475 GCA_964533085.1 uncultured Thermoplasmatales archaeon
GGTTAGGGGCTGGTCTGAAAAATTTGATAGTTATACACTTGGACAATTTTTAGATGGTACCCCAGATGACGGTGGTTGGAAAGGTTGGGATAATGATACATCAGTAGGTGCGTTTGTTGTGGATGTTCAAGCTCAAAGTTCCCCTCATTCAGTTGAAATTGTTGATATTGTCGATTTGGTACATGAATTTACTGGATACAACTCAGGCCAATGGACGTTTACAGCTTGGAATTATATTCCAAGTGGTTATAGTGGTGATGCAAGTTTTCTACTTTTAAACACATACTCTGATGGTGGCCCCCATGAAAATAATCACTGGTCAAATGCCTTAACATCTAATAGTGTAACAGGAGATGTTGAATCATGGACTAGTGAGTCTCTACCAATTATTTTCGACCAATGGATTGAGATAAGATTTGAGATAAAATTTAATACAGATTTCCAAAATATATATTATGATGGGGCACTACTCGTTGGAAAAAGTTGGACTGGAGGAGTAGAACCTGGTGGTGCTTTAAATCTTGCATGTGTGGATTTATTTTCAGGTTCTCAACAATCCACTGAAGTCTATTATGATGACCTTTCTCTTACGGAGGGCTTTCCTGCAAAACCGGATCTATGTTGTGATGGTGAAATAAGATTGGAGGATGTAACTCCAGACTCTACTGTAACTAGTAGTTTTACAGTTGAAAACTGTGGTGATAGTGGAACAGAACTAAATTGGGAGGTATCTGAATATCCTGAATGGGGTTCTGAATGGACTTTTACTCCTCCAAGGGGTACAGGTTTGACACCGGAAGCTGGTCCAGTTACAGTTGATGTTTCTTTTGTAGCGCCACCTGATTCAGAGACTGAATTCTTTGGTGATATTAAGGTTATCAACTCTGATGATTCAAGTGATTTCTGTAGAATCGATGTGTATGTTTTAACACCTAGAAGTAAAACAGTGAATTTCCCATTCTTCTATAGGATTTTTGAACGATTCCCCAACTTCTTTCCAATACTTCGACAGCTATTGAATCTATAAATTAAACTCTTATTTTTTTTTTATTTTTTGCATTTAACTAAAGAGTTTTAAAGAGAAACTTCTTAATGCAATTTCCTTTTTCCATTAGCAAAATGGATTTATTTGGATTTGTAGTAACTGTCGTTCTTATAACTGCTTCTGGAGCTCTTGCACCAGGTCCTTTATTTTTTGCTACAGTCTCACATGGCACTAAAACAGGTGCAAAGGGTGGCTTGATATTTTCTGTTTCTCATACTATAGTTGAATTCACACTCATTATGCTTTTAGCTCTAGGACTTCTTACTTTTGCAAGTGAAACTATTGTAAAAAATGTTATTGGGATTGTTGGGGGTATTGCTCTAATTGTTTTTGGTTTATTACAAATTTATTTTTCATTAAAGGATCGATCTAACGAAAAAAAGCAATATATGACATCTTATCATCATCTATTTTTTATGGGTATTATTCTTACAGCTTTGAATCCATATTTTATTGTTTGGTGGCTTACAGCTGGAGCAAAACTAATCATATTATCTCTTGAATTTGCGGCACTAACAGGTGTTATTTTTATGTTTATTTGTCATGTATGGATGGATTATGCTTGGCTTACATCAATTGCTTATTTTTCTAAAAAAGGTACAAATACTTTAGGATATAAATGGTATAAGGCACTAATTATAATATTTGGTTTGGTTATAGTTTATTTTGGGATATCTTTTATTTATGATGCATCAATTGGTTAAATTGTGACTCAGGATTAAATACCCAATCATATTCAAAACTATCACCACTTGCATCAACATTTATCTCCTCTTCAAGATAAGCTTAATTTAATTCGCCTGCATCTGTGCTAGGCGGCTAGTCAAAGCTATCAGGATCATAGTCTGCCCATACAATAAGAGATCTATCAATATTGAGGCTTCCATAAGCAATATTTACAAAACCGTCGTAACCCCATTCTGTTCCCCAACTGTTCTTACAAATCCAATATCCTCCACTAGGAATATTTGGCAAATCTTTCCAACCTACGATCATCACAACATGATTTACAGAATGTGCTCTTCTAAAACGTGGGAAAAATAAATTTGGATTATGAAATACTGCTCCAAATGCCTTAAATAAATCTGTCGCCTTCATATGAGATACAACTGGTCCATTTTCAAAAATATATGATTTTATTGCTTTGCGATCTTCAGATGTACCATCAGTCTCCCACGACCCCCAATTTGATATTGGAACTAACTGATCAATCCAGTTTGGACATTTATCCGAACATGGGATATCATCATCTGCTTGATATGGAAAACATTCCTCAAAAATTATACCATTTGCATTATTTCCTGTTGGGCCATCGTCTTGTATGAGCTCAAGAGCAACCCATGCTCTACCACCACGACAACTACCTGCTTCTGGTAAACATGAAAGTACGTATTGTTCTGAAAAATCTGGATTTATATCTGCATCACCTTCTCTTATTTCAACCATTGATTCAAGTACACCTAAAGCTGCAAAAGCCCAACAACTTCCACAAGAGCCCTGGTTTTTTGCAGGTGTTGTCCAGTCTTTGCCGTTGTAATTCCTCCAACTAAATTCATCCGGTAAATCATCTAGAATTGGATAGGGAACTCCTTCAATTTCTGGATAAGATATAGGTTCCTTCATAATAGTATAATCTTGAAAAAAATTGCTTCCTTTTATTTGATAATTTATAACGTTTTCATCGTCTTCAAGATTTTCTTTTAAAAATCCTTGATTGCTATTTACAGAAATTGTTGATGGTAAAGCACCAATTATCAGTATTAAAACAATTATTGCACCCATTATTTTTTTATTCATTTGATTTCCTCCATTTTTTAAATTATTGTTATTAAGAAATAACATTTATAAGTAATGATGATTGTAATAATCTCCCAAAAATTGGATGAAATATAACAAGTCTTTCAATGTATCTATATAACCAATAAACTGGAGAATTATGATCTGAATTATCACGAGTAAAAGAATGTTTCATTGTAAATGTATGGGTTGTCTCTTCTCCTGGATAAATATTAATATTTACTTCCTGTGGCTGATATTCTTCCATATGGGCTCTTAAAAGATATTCCCCTTCAGGTAAATCATTCCGTGAATAAGTGCTAGATTCTCCTCTATTTGGACTGATATCATACCAAGTCCTCGTTTCTAGATTCCAGGCAGCAACAGAAGCATTTCTTAATGGCGTTCCAAGAGCAGATCGTTTAGTTTCTACTGTTAATCTGCCATTTCCCGCATCAATTTTCTCATTATCAGTAGTCTCAAGACCATATTTGAAAACCCATGACATAAATTCTTCATTATCATCAATCATAACTGAACCAGCATGAATTTCATTTTTTCCATCATTATCACAATCACCAACTACAACAACAGCAAGATGACCAAAAGTTGGAAGAAGCGCTTCCTCTACATAGGTATCTCCATTCCATTGAAGAATATGAATAAGATGTGTTCCTGCACATACCTCATTAATAGAATCATCGTCTACATCCCCTACGTCAAGCCCTTCTATCAATGTTCCTTCACCTGGCCATTCTTTTTCATATTTTATTTCATAACCAGTTCCATTCCATTCAAAAATTGAAATCATTGGAGCCCAATAACCAACATGAATCTCATTTTTCCCATCCATGTCACTATCTTTTAAAACACAAGCAAAAGGATAATAATCTTCTCCTGTTTCTTTTATTATTGTTTCTTCAAATATTTGATTTTCTGGGTCCCAGTCAAGTACAAAGACATTATGGCCAGAACCGCAGACAATCTCGTTTTTACCATCTTCATCAACATCACCTAAACCTGGCATATAGATATGTGTATTCCAATGACCAGGATTATTCCATTCAGCCTCTTTTACAAGACCAATCCCATTCCAATTAAATATCGTAATTTCAGGGCAATCACTTTCATCTTCCATTGGTCCACCACTAACAATCAACTCGTTTTCACCATCATTGTCATAATCTCCAATATAACAATCTCCGCTGCCACCTCCGTTGTTGAAAATCCAAGGATTATAACCGATAATTCTATATTTTCCAAGAAGCCATTTATGAACAGAAACACCCCATGTTGCAGCAATCTCATTTTTCCCGTCTCTTGTTAGATCACCAATAGCAAATCCACCGGGGTCAGAATCTTGTAGAGGATATAATGGTGGAAACAACGTATGCATTTCCAAGTAAGTTTGCTTATCTTCATTCCATTCAAATATTCTTAGTTTATTATCTCTTCCACCTACAATCATCTCATTTAAACCATCGTCATCACAATCACCAATCGGTTGAGGGCCTTCATATCTGGCACCATATCTTCTATCTGAGTCAAAGTTCATTTCCCATTGGATTCCATAATCTTCGCTAAATACAATATCTTGATTTATTATTTCATTTTTAATCTTAAAATTTGCAGATGCAATTGTTGCATTAATTAAGCCTAGACATAAAACTATAAAGATCGTTATAATTTTTTTATTCATATCACTCCACCCAAATTAACGCATGTTAATATGCTTTTGTATTTAAAATAGTTTTCCAAGGATATTTGAATTTTTTAATAAATTAAATAGAAGCGGAAATATCTTAAAAATTCTAAAATCTAGTGAGTTTATTAAATTTCTAGATCTAGGTACATTTATTTTAACAGGATCTGACCATTCGCTGTTTGTACCATTTATATCTTTTGCTTTTGATCTTATCATATACGTTCCATTTTCTGTCCACTTATGGATTGCTTTTACTTTTTCTCCTGATTCGAATGGTCCTAACCAACCACTTGATGTACCATCATCCCAGTCAAAAAGGATGTATATTTGATCATTGTCTGGATCTGTGGCGGTGCTTGTATATTTATAATACTTGTCAACTTTTATTCTTCTTACACCAGAAGGTTTTTTTGGTTTAGCTGGTGAAGTGCTTGATTGTCCTTGCTCAATTTCAGGAAGAATTATACACGAAGGATGATCATTACCAATATATAGGGTGTTATTTGCAATAGTATATGATGAATTATCATTAATTGGATCTTTTGTATTTGGATTTGCCAAAAATCTTGGATAATTAGATGAAGAAATTGCTATCCGAATTCTATGTCCTGTATTCCAGATGTAAGATGTACTCCAAATATCAACTTCTATTTCGTAAATCTCACCTGGTTGCATAAATTCCCAATGATCGACTCCATCACGGTTTCTCATACGAAGTATACCATCTGTAATGAGCATTGATCTCCCATCTGGATAAACATCGGAGATTTTTACTGTAAAATCAGTATCTGGGCAATCAGATGAAATAAAAAGTCTTGCTTTAATTGGACCAGTTGCCTCATAAGGCTCTGTAATTATATCGCTCGTAAATACCAAAACATCGCTTCTATTCTCTATAGATCTTTGATCATAAGGACCTGGAGGCATTTCAAGATTCTGCCCGCCAAGAGTTGGAACAGGTTTTGTTGGATCATATAAATACGATAAAGGAATATAATTGTTAGGAGTATTTTTACTTAAAAATCCATTTTCATGAAAATACCATGAAACATAATCTGCTTGAATTGGCCAATCCTTAGCAAAACGCCATTCATTGCCAGGTGCATCGATAACATCTATATCGCCCATGACATAATACCAGACAGCTGGGCTGTCATCAAAATTATTTTCTTCATCCATTGTATATTTTTTAACCATATCTAAAAACATAAGAACAAATTCAACAACCTTCCTAGAATTTTCTGGATATGTTAATTCTCCTTGATCATACCTAATATAACCTTCATGTGTCCAGGGACCAATAACAAGCTTTGATTTTCCTTTAGCTCCGCTTCCAGAAAGATGCTGATAACCATAAAATCCATCAGTTATTCCCTGCAAGAAAATATCATACCATCCACCCATGTGAATAGCCGGAACATTGATATTATCCCAGTTATCATCAAGTGATACATTTGTCCAGAAATCTAAAGAATAGTTTTCTTGAAGAAATATCTCTTCTAAAAGATACGTTGCATCAACACCTTCTAACCATTCTTCAACCAGCTGTTTTCTAAATTCTCCCCCCTGATAGACTGCATGTTTGTGTAGATTGGTAGAAGCAACCATTACTCCTTGGCAAGCAAGTTCAGGTGGATTTGAACCAGCTGTTAGATATTGGGTTATACCAAGAGCTGAGGGTCCAACAGTAGCAACTTTTCCATTTGACCAATCTTGAGAACCAATCCATGCTAGTGCATCTGGTCCATCAGTCTGGCATTTTCTAAAACCAGAGTAAATACCTTCTGAGGCATGGGTTCCACGTATATCCTGAATAACCGTAGGCCAACCAACAAGAGCTAAAAGAATCCCAAGTTCATGTAACTCATCTTTGTCATAAGGTGTTCTAAGAAAAATTGCTCCATGTGGTTTTTTAAAAAATATTGGTAAATAAACATCAGTTGCTAAATTGATACCATCACGCATTGTAACCATATATGAATCTTTTATAACGCCAGTTTCATCATATTCCACTAGTTCTTCTAATCCTTCAGTTAAAAATTCTATAAAAGCATCATTATAGTCATTTTGAATATCATTTTTTTCTTCATTTGTATATAGAATGGTATTTGTTTTGATTGAAGATGCGGAAAATGTTGATATTATTAAAATTGCTAAAATTCCCAAATGTATGTATTTTTTCATATAATTACTCCCACAAACTCTAAAATATGAATATCGTATCTGTTTAAAATTATATCTATAAATTTTATAAATATGCAAAATTAACAATTAGGTCCTTATTTCTAACCTCTGGGTGAAATAACACGCCAAAAAAGGGATTTTTTTTATGTTTTATTGCTTGAGGACAATATTTCGACTCACCATAAATTTTATAATCATTTGAAATAGCATAGAAATTATGTAATTCATATACCTCGATTTTTCCTTTAAATCCTAGAAATTTTTGTTTTAAATCTATCGTAGTTAAACCAATTTCCTGTTGTTTTTTTAATTCTCCATTAAAGATCAGTCCTAATATATGCATTCCACCACAAATTCCTAAAATTGGTTTATTATATTTTTTAATCCATTTGAAGTGGTCTATATCATCTATAAAACTGTTATCTTTTAGACTTGTACCAGAAATAATAATTCTTTCAGCTTTGTGGATAATTTCCTCTGTAACTTTGTTATAATGAACTGATTCATATTTTATTTTATTTCTTTTCAGAATGTCTTCAATAGGTTTTACAAATTCAAAATAATGAAACCTTTTATTACAAATATGGATTATCAATATCATATTACCTCTAGTTCCATTCTCCAAGAATTTTTATTCCCGGATAATTCTGAATCTTTGATTTTCAATTCCTTTGAAAATATTGAACAATTAAGAACAAAGGATTCGAACTCACCACCTTCTCCAGAAGGATTTATTTTATACTTCTCAAACAATTTCTTAACATCAATTAAAAATTTATCATTGATTTCTCTTCCCAGCCAAGTTTCGTTTAATGGATAAGCAAAAACTCCTGTGATTATTATTTTAAATTGTTTTTCTATTAAATCATTTAATAATTCAAATTGGTCCTTTTGCCAGAGAGGATTAAAACAATCAAGCTTAAGTCTATCACAGATTTTTTGAACTCTAGATGCTTGATAAGCAGACTCAACAGATCCGGTTACTATTGCTTCAATGTTAAAATCCTTTTTTGCCTTTTTTATCACAAATTCTAAATCCTTTAATTCTTCCTCTTTTTCTCCTTTTGTTTTTTGGATAATTAAAGGAATATTCATTACTTCTGCTTGTTTTTTAACTTTTGAAATAGAAGGCGTATGAAACATATAGCTATCAGGATTTTCAGATATAATTGTAATAAGACATGTGATTTCATTTTCGTATTTTTTTGCTAAATATGTAGCATAGACAGAATCCTTTCCTCCTGAAAATAAAATTCCACATTTCATCTTTAATGAGAAGGAAAAGAGGTTTTTAAGAGTTGAGATTATAAAATAAGTAAATAGGTTTACATATTAAATGTTAAACTTTAGATTATCGGTTTAATCGATTCAATACATGTTGAAAAGCAGATATCGCTGAAGATGTTGACTCATCTATAAGTGTCATTTGAAAGACAAAGAATTGTTCATCAATTACTACAAAATCATACAAAACAGGAATATAACTTTCATGAGTTATTGAAACAGTATATTGACTATCTATCTCAAGTAGTAATACACATTTTCCATCAATATCAGTTACATTTTCATCATTACCAGCACCACCAAATGCCGAAACAGTGACACTTTCTATCGGATTGCAACCACAACCATCATTTATCATTATGGTAAATGTAATATCTGTAAAAAATAATGGTGTATCCTCGATAATACCGCTTTGGTTCTTTTGCTGATTATTCATAAAAACAGATTCTGCAGCTACTCCTATTAAAGAGGTGGTCAAAATTAAAAAAATAGCTACTAAAATTGTTGTTTTTACTCTTTTCATATTTTATCCTCCAAAATATTGTTAACAATTGTTAATGCATTGCTGATATTTATAATTTGTTTACATGTGTCATCGGTTAAGAGCAATTGAATATAAATAAACCTATCCCATTACTT
>CAZHIY010000052.1:0-11424 GCA_964533085.1 uncultured Thermoplasmatales archaeon
CTTACCTTTATTTCTTAAGAAGATCATATCTGGTAAGTCATAACCTTTAGTCCAATTGACACCATCTGGTGGAAAATGTGTAGACCAACTTCCAGGGCTTCCATGTCCACAGAAATAAGCAAAGCTGGCCCCTTGATTCATAGCTGAATTTACTGTTTTTCTATTAATATCCTTACTTTCATTTTCTCCAGCATAAATTCTTACAGGATTAA
The DNA here is from genome assembly GCA_964533085.1 of uncultured Thermoplasmatales archaeon. Classification (GTDB taxonomy): domain Archaea; phylum Thermoplasmatota; class E2; order DHVEG-1; family DHVEG-1; genus SG8-52-3. Next base: position 213 of record CAZHIY010000052.1, read on the forward strand.
AACCCGGCATCAGCTCTATTGCCATTTCTGATATCAATTCTCCCTCATTAAAGTGATTTGTATCATTGTAGGAATCACCTGCCACAAGAATAAAGTTGTTAAACCACTCTTCAGCTTTATTATTGCTCTTTTCATATTTAATTATCTTTTTAACCATAATTCTAACTTCTCTTAAATTTCTACAAGGCAGTCTACCTAGGTAAACATCTGGGTACAGATCCATTTCCTCCTGAAATGTATCATTCCAAACCGAGAATATATTATCACCATTTGAATCCCAACTTGAAAACTGTCCTTCACCATCGTAAATATCTGCATAGTACAAATCACTCAAAAACGATTGTTCTGGATATTCTTGTTCATCAAATGGTACAACTTGACTATATCTTACTGGCAGATGCCATTTAAACCTTTGATTTTTTAGTCCGCCGACAAGTAAAACATAGTTTATACCAGTATTTTCAATTGCTTCTTTTATGAAAAGTTTAATCTTTTCTGCTTCATCTCGCCCATACCAAATTCTGTCATAAACAAAATCAAGTGTAACAAATTTAGTTCTTACTCCAAATTTATTCTTATGAGAAACAAGCGGTTTAAGAGCTCTCTTAAATCTAGATGGAGATATGATTAAAAGGTCATAGACATCATTATCTCCTAAAATCGGATAGGACGGTTCCATATAGCTTATGTTAACACTAATATTTTCAATAAATTGTAGCTGATTATCTAAAGCCGAATACCTAACTGGATAGATCCTAACTGTCAAAAATGTTTTATGTTCAGCCTCAGACAATCCTCCACCTGTGTGATTTAATACCCAGTCTGATGGATATAATTCATCACCCTCGTAGATAGTAGCATCCATCTTAATTTCTTTACGACCATACAATGTGCTATCATAAGACGCCTTACAAAATGATAATCTACCGGACAGATTTATAATCTGAGGAGTTGAATGCGCATAGGTTATATCTATAATTCTTGAACCAAAAACCAACTTAAACATTGATATGTTAACTGGTAAAACAGGTTTTCCTGGGTCTAGATCAAAAAGAACGTATTGATTATGATTTGTTTCATTAACTCTTACCACCCAATAGTTCCCATGTTTTACAACTTCGGGGTAAGAAAAAGAAAGTTCGATCTCTAAATATTTAATATTAGTACTTGTACTGCCCTCTCCATTATTTATAATAGAATTAACAGGTAATCCGAAAGCAGGAACACAGCTTGTTATCGTAAAAATTAAAACAAACAATATTGATATACATTTTTTATAATTATTACCTTTCATTTAATGCCTCCATTTTTTTATATATAAATGTTCATATGTTTAAATTTTTTTTCATAAATTTGAAAATTTTAAGAAGAAAAATGATTTTCTATAAAAATTTTAATCTATAACTAGTTTACAAATAAATTTTGACATCTAATTAATTACCATGAATTGTATAGAAAACATTCATTGTTATCAAATAATCAATTTTTCAAGCGCGTTATAACCTTTGACAGCATCTTTTTTGTCTACAATAAATGTGACCTCAAGATCGACTGATATTATTTCAATTACATTGATATCTTCCCAAGCTAAACTTCGTGTCAGTTTGAACAATACTCCTGGTTCCTCAATACGTTTCTTACCAACTGTAAATGATAATGCTATTAGGTTTTCTTCAATTTTCTTTATTTTTTGATTTTGTAAAAGATTTAATATTTTTTCTTTATAACGTTCATTGGTTACAATAGCAACATGAGACCTTCCATAAATCACGTGTAATATGTCTCCTTTATCAAAGTTAATTAGATCATAGAACCGCTTAAGTTTGTCAAATAGGTCTTGGGTTTTTAGCACGTTGATATCTATAATATGTGTTTTTAGATTTACTTCTGAAAATTTTGTATCAAACTTTATATCGTTAAATCTGGTAACCAGTTTTTCAGCATATCTTCTAAGTGCAGTAACTATTGCAAAATGATCTACTTCTCTATTCAATTCTTTTTCAATTTCAGGTTTTAGATGTTTAGCAACAGATCCATACGAAGCAATACCTTTACTCAAGGCTTCATAAAGATATATTCTTTCATCGACCATTTTATTCACAATATGGCTTATCGTCACCATAATAATTATAATGTGATGGATATATAAAAAACTTGTTGGTATATATTATTTCAAATAATTTAGAAAATGGTATAAATTATTTCATTTTGTTTTAATTAATTGTTATCATAAAAACAGTATGATACCATTCACGTCATTTCTAAATTTCATTGATTATAATTTGGTCACAATATTAATCTGCTTTCCGTGACAAATATAATTGGTGAAAAAGATGGAAGGTAAAAGAAAAATTATGGCGATATGGATCATATTGCTATTAATAACAATACCCTTAGGTATTGTTCAAGCAAGTGAAACTGCTGAAATAAGAGAAAATAACGAAACTATATCAGTTGAAATAGCAACACTTGATTCAGATGAAATTCTTAAAACTGAAACAATATTTTTAACAGAAGAAGAATTGATTGAATTCGAAAACACAATATCAATTCTTATCGATAGAATTCAATCCGCTGAAAGTTGGGAAGGAATAAAAAACATTATTAACAATGCTCTGGAAGGAAACAAACTTGGAATATTTTCAATAATAAAAACATTATTATCCAAAATCATATCTTTCAGGACATATGTTATTAGCAGTGGACATGGATACAAACTAAATCCAATTAGGAAAGGATCAATAAGAATTAGAAAAAAATTATCAGTTTGGCATTACACTTCAGGAGAGCTGTTTAAAGATAGGACAATTATTCTAAAACCATTAGCCTTAAAAATGAGAGTATTAAAAGGCTCCCAATTTGGAATGATTACTCGTTTTACTGGAGCATTCATTTATGTAGCACGTAAATTTCCACAAAAAAGTTATACATTTTTTTTGGGAACAGCACGACATGTAAATGGAATTCAAATGCACGTTGGTAATTAAAAATTAAGCAATTCAAAATAGTAGAAGTTAAAAGAAGTGGGGTCTGAATTTATAATTTTAAAATTATTGCACCTCTTTCCTATTTTACCTCCCTTCAGACCTCATTTATTTTTTTATATATCATTTTACAGATTGGTTGTTAAATAAATTTTATATGAGTTTTAGAATTTAAAAAATAGAAAAATATTTAGTGAATTGTAGGATTAATTCACTTTTAAGTATATATAATTTCAATATTAAGAAAATTAAAATAATACATACATAATTTAACGAAACACTTATATGTTCAAATAAAGTTAACAGTAGTTAAATAAATTATATTGTGGGGGTAATAAAAATATGAAGAATTTGATAAAATTGGAAATGGGAGTAGTTATCTTTATATTATTTTTTGCAGTAGCAACAAATGTAAATGGAACCATTTTAAACGACGAAGAAAAGTCTATGGATACCATTAAAGACATACTTAATGAAAGGCAGATTACTATATCTGATTCAAGTATAGTATTGAAATTATGGGAAGAACAAAATGAAAATGGTGAGATTTTACCATATTATTCGATATCCTTAGATGATGGAAAAACTATTGTACGAACAGTACAAGCTTCTTATGAGTTGGGACTTAGATATGCTCATTTCGACCCAATTGATAGTGTGCCAGTTGTTGAACCAATATTGGCAGCAGGTACCGATACAAACTTGTATATTGTACAATTCTACACTCAACCTCTTGAAGAATTCAAAAAGGATATAACATATCTTGGAGGAGCTGTATATCAATATATCGCTCAATTTGCTTATCTTGTAGATATGGGTGATTCTATTAAGGAAGAGGTGGAATCACTACCGTACGTACGTTGGGTTGGCCCATATCATCCTGCATATCGACTTGAAGAGTTCATGATTGATAACTTCAAGGATGCAGAAGAGATGTATCCTCTCCAGCGATATAATATACAGGTTCATACTGTTGAGATGAGGGATATATTAGCAGAGAAAATTAGCGATATTGGAGGAATTGTAGATACCACAAATGGTGGAAAAGTATTAGTTCAAGCAACCTTGACTCCAGAACAACTCTTTTTAGTTGCTCGAATGAATGAAGTAAATTTCATAGATCGCTGGAGCGATTATGAACCCGATATGGATATTGGTCGTGAGATAGGTGGCGCAAATTATATTGAAACTGTTGCTGGATACACAGGTCAAGATGTTAGAGGAGAATCATTTGACACAGGCTTTAATCTTAATCATGTAGATTTTCAAAATAATCCATTGATTGTTCATGGTCCTTCTTGCGGAAGTGATTCTCATGGCACAGCTACCGCTGGCATACTGTTTGGTGACGGTACCGGCAATCCAGATGCTCGTGGACTTCTTCCTGATGGCCAAGGAATTGTTGCTGATTATAGTGTAATAGGTCTTACTGGACAAAGTCGTTATGATCATACTGGAGAGCTTATCGAAGACCCATATTATGCAGTTTTCCAAACATCAAGTGTAGGTAGCGATAGAACAACACAATATAGTACAATTTCAGCAGATACAGATGCAGCATTATTTGACTTTGACGTTGTACACTGCCAATCACAGAGCAATGCAGGAGACCAAATGTCACGACCTCAAGCATGGGCTAAAAACATTATATCTGGAGGTGCAGTTTACCATTATGATACATTAGATAAATCTGATGATAGCTGGAATTATGGAGCTAGTATTGGGCCTGCATCTGATGGAAGGATTAAACCTACTTTTTGTTTCTTCTATGATTATATATTGACAGTTGGATATCCTAGAAACAATGATTATACCTATAGTTTTGGAGGTACAAGTGGAGCCACACCAATGACCGCTGGTTATGTTGGTCTATTTTTCCAAATGTGGAGTGATGGTATCTTTGGAAATGAGGTAGATCCAAATGGGAGTGTTTTCGAAAATCGAGCACATATGACAACAGCAAAAGCTGCATTAATAAATACAGCAGATCAATATTCATTTGAAGGTACAAGTCATGATAAAACACGAATGCATCAAGGATGGGGAATGCCTAATGTCAAAAATCTGTATGATTCACACGATAATATATATGTTATCGATGAATCTGACATACTTGAACCTTTTGATGTATCAGATCATGTGGTTTCAGTAGAAGAGGACACACCTGCCTTAAAGGTAACAATGACTTATGCTGATCCACCTGGAAACCCCGCGGTACAATCTCAACATAGAATTAATGATCTAACACTCAAAGTTATTTCTCCTTCAAAGACTGTATATTATGGAAATAATGGTCTTGAAGAAAGTCCCTGGTCATCACCAGGTGGCAGCGAAGATACTAAAAACACTGTTGAATGTGTTTTCATTGAGAATCCTGAATCTGGCGCGTGGGCAATTGAGATTCATGCAGATGAAGTTATTGAAGATTCCCATTTGGAAACAACCGAACTCGATGCAGATTATTCGTTGGTAGTAAGCCCTGTTTTGTCAGGACCTTTGCAACCATTAATAGATGGACCAACAGAAGTAGAAATCGGACAAGAATATGATTTCACATTCGTCGCAACAGACCCAGAAGATGCAGATTTATATTATTACATTGATTGGGACGATGGTACTTCTGAGGAATGGACTGGACCATATCCTTCAGGGCAGGAAATCACAGTATCTCATATATGGTTAGTAAGAGGTAACGTATCAATCCAAGCAAAAGCCAAGAACACTTATGGTACAGAAAGTGTCTGGTCAGAACCATTATTAATCACAATTTTGGCACCCGAACTTGAAGTTGGTATGACAAAAAGCGGCTTTTTAGGAGTGAGAGGAGTTATTAAAAACATCGGCAATGGCATAGCAAACAATGTAAACTGGAGCATTTCATTGGATGGCGGTTTTATACTTTTCGGCAAAGAATCTATTGGTTTAATAGATGGTATCCCTGTGGGTGGAGAAATTTCATTTAAATCAAACCTAATAATAGGATTTGGAAAAACAGATGTTTATGTCACCGCAGAAGAACCTTATGGATCTTTTGGTGATAGAAAGCAAGGCGGAAAAATGCTTGGGATTATTATAATAGTAAACTTTGGTGGTGGTTAGAAAAATCTAATCCCCTTTTTCTATTTTTTTTAAATGATTTTTAAAAAAAGAACTTAGAAAATCTCTGAATACAAATCTATTAGGAAACCGAAAAAGTTAATAACAAATCATCTATTATTATTTTTACCTTATATTAATATAGAAATAAAGGGGGAAGTAAAAACATGAAAAAGATAATAGCAATTCTATTAGTGGGGTTATTAGTCGTTTCTATACCTGCAGTATCATCATTAAGAATCCCGAGATTGGTACAAAAAAATATATCAATATCTGAAACGCCAATTAAAGCAGCAGATGTACCAGAATGGGCTGATGGTAATATCTCTGGAGTATATGCAGAGAAAAACGAAACAACTGGTTATGAAATTTTAGGAAATGTTTTCGGATATTATGGCATAAGTTGGGGAAGTGTCGGATATTATGCAGGAGTTTGGGTAACTCTAGATGGAAACATAACTGGTTATTTTGCAGGTTGGTTTTTCTATCATATTACAATTGGTGAATACAATATAACTGGAAGTAATGAAACAGGTGGATTCATTGGTTTAATTGATATAAACGAATCAGATATGACAATAAAATCAGTGGCACTTGCGTATAATGAAGAAGACCACTTTATAAGATATTCATTGTGTTCTTACACAAAATTTGAATAGAAACACAAAAATCCCTCTCCTATTTTTTATTATGCATAAGTAATATATAATGTTAATTCTATATTATTAGAATCAGGAGATTAGTTGAATGAAAAAAAGAATTGTTTTACTAATAAGTATGATTTTCATTTTATCAATTATAACTCCAATAGTTGAAAGTAATAATCAAATTATAAAAGAAAATATTTTTATTTTGAACTATCAATCAATGGGAGAAATTCTTTATGTTGGCGGATCAGGCCCAAATAATTATTCAAGTATTCAAAAAGCAGTCAATGCAGCTCAATCAGGCGATAAGATATTTGTATATAATGGTACTTATAACGAGTATATTAATATTAATAAGACAATAACACTGGTCGGAGAAGATAAAGATACAACAATTATCGAAGGAAGCCTGACAGATAATTGCATAAAGATTACTGCAGATTCTGTAGTTATAAATGGTTTTACTATCAAAAAAGGAATAATAGGTATTTATATAATTCAATCATCAGAACAAGAAATTAAGAATAATATTATTAAAAATAATTGGGAAGGAATAGGACTTTTCCAAATTACAGATGCAAAGATTACCAAAAACTCAATATCAGATAACTATTTTGAAGGTATCAATCCTATTTCATCAACTGATAATATAATTTCTGGCAATAGAATAAATTGGAACTTGTATGGACTTTTATTAACAGGCTCTAGTAATAATATTATTTATGAAAACGAAATCAAGGGAAATACGCGAGGGCTAGAAGCACTGGAACAATCAAATGATAACGAAATCTATCACAACAATTTTTATGCAAATGAAGAAGACAATGCATATGATGATTTTTCAAATGTATGGGATGATGACTATCCCTCTGGGGGTAACTATTGGGATGATTACATGGGTGTAGATTCCGATGGTGACGGAATAGGTGACACACCCTATGATATACCAGGTGATGGTAGCAATAAGGATAATTATCCCTTAATGGAGCAATATGTACCACAGCTCCCACCTGAGACACCAATAATTAATGGACCAACATCAGGAATGCCAGGAGAAGAATATACCTACTGCATATCACCAGTGGTAGATCCCGAGGAAGACCAAATATACGTACTCTGGGACTGGGACGACGGAACCAATACAACCTGGCAAGGACCATACCCCTCAGGAACAGAAGTCTGCGAAACACACACCTGGACAGAAACAGGAACATACAACATAAAAGCAAAACTAAAAGACGAAAACAATGCAGAAAGCGGATGGGGAACACTTGAGGTTGGCATCCCAAGACCTAGGGCTATGTATAACTCAATATTCCTTGAGTTATTTTTATATCTTTCAAATAAATTACCAATAATAAAAATTCTATTAGAAATATTATAGACCAAATCAATCTCTTTTTTTCTTTCTTTTCCAAGTAAGTAAAATATGTAAATAAAGAAATATTATCAAAGGAAATATCAAATAGGTATGGACCTGGAAAGATATAGGTTTAGTAAGAAGTCCAAGAGTAATTGATTCAATAATTCTATATCTAGCAACACCTAAGCCTGTGATTATAAAAATAATAATTATTGCTAGAAGCCCCCAATGAATTATTTTTCTAACAAGTTTTTTATCCATCATGTGTCTTATTTTTCAAAAAAACCCTTATCTAGATCAGCATTGTTTGAATATCCTCTACTTTCCCAATAACCTTTATAATTTGTATTATCTGACAGTTCAATTGTTGTTATCCATTTGATCCATTTATATCCCCACTTGCTTTCAGCAACGAGTTGAAAAGGAAATCCTCTCTCAGGAGGAATTGTCACATTGTTCATTTTATATGCCATAATTATGTTATTATCAGTAATATACTCTAATGGAAAAGAAGTAGAATATCCATCATATGCATGGAAAATAATAGTTGTTGCCTCAGGTAAAGGTTCAGCAAGTTCAAGTAAGTCTCTGACCATTATTCCTTCCCAAAAAATTTTAACTTCCCAACCTTCTACACAAAATAAGGTTATAATTCTTTTAGAACTATGAAATGAATTAATGATTTCATCATAAGTAAGATTATAGGTGTTATTTACTAGACCAGTGACTACCAACCTGTATTTCTCTCTTGAAACATATTGAGGCCCTTTAATCGAATTTTCTCTAAAATCATATATCGAAGAGAGCTGTTCCCCTTGATATTCACTAAGCTCAACTGTATCTAATTCAAAATTCTCTCCAGAAAAATTAACCATGATCACACTTATAGATGTAATTATTAAAATTAAAATAATTATGTGGTAAATATTACCTAGCTTTGTTTTTTTAATTATGATAACCTCCAAATATTAACAATTGTTAATTATTAATTAGTTAGGTGTATTTATAACTTTGTTTAATAGAATAGTAATAGAAATAAATTTTGATTTAAAGATGATATAACAAAAATCTAATAATTTGTTTTAATTTATCACATAATTGTTTTAAGTAAAATTACAAATAAATCGTCCTTAATATTTTCAAATGGGGACATACAAAAAACAAAGAACTACTCGATAACATAATTAATATCACTTATCTTATCGATAGTTATTTATATCAGTTGATATAATATTATATCAGGTGATAACTATATGTATCAGCAGTTTAATAGATATAAAATATTACGTGTATTTTTTGATATGCCGAATAAAAAATTTCAGCTAAGAGAAATAGAAAGAAAGACAAAAATTTCTCTACCATCTGTAAAAAAGCATGTTGAATCTTTACTAAAGCAGAATCTTATTAAAAAGATAAATGAAGGAATATATGAAGGATACAAATCATCTTTTAGCTCTATTTATAAAGCACTAAAAAGAAATGATTTGTTAATTCGTTTAGAAAAATCAGGATTTATTGAAGAAATGGAGAATAAATTTACCCCAAATTGTATTGTTTTATATGGAAGTGCAGTCGACGGAATGGATGACGAAAGAGGAGATATTGATATATTTATTCAGAGTAGAAAATCAGAGTTTAGTTTAAAAAAATTCGAAGTTGAATTAAATCGTAAAATTAGTTTATTATTTGAGTTTAATATTGAAAAGTTAAATAGTGAATTAAAAAATTCATTGGCAAATGGAATTGTGCTTCATGGATTTTTGAAGGTGGTCTAAGTTGAAATGGGAAGATTGTTTAGAGTATAAAGTGAAAAAAATAAAAGAAAATCCAGAACAAGCAAAAGCTCTTTACCAACTTAGTAAAAGAAGACTAGAATCAATAGAAAAACGGAGAAATGATGAATTCCCACAATTACTTATTGAATCTTATTATGAGGCTATTAAAGACCTAATATCAGCGTTATTATCAATTAAGGGTTATAAAAGTTATAGTCACGAATGTCTTATCTCTTTTTTGGACAAATTTTATCCAGGTGTTTTTGACAATTTTCAAATGAATTTTATGGACAGTATGAGAAAATTACGAAGTGATATTGCATATAGGGGAAGAGATATCGCAGATGATTATTTTATACGAAATAGCGAAGTCCTTAACAAGATAATTAAAACTTTACTCAAACTTGTAGAAAAAGGAATTAAAATTTAGAATTAAAGGTTGAAGTGACAAAAAACTAAACAATTAATATTGAATTTTACTCGAAATCATTACATAACCATTTTATCCCAAATTTGAAGTAAAAAATACTATGATCGATAATAGTAACATTCAAAAACCGAGAGTAAATTATAAAAACTATAGTAATTATAATGATTATAGAAATTATAAATATGGTGGTTTAATGGCAAATACAACAATTTCAATAACAAAAGAAACAAAAAAAGCCTTACTTAAATTAGGCACAAAAGGCGAAACATATGATTCAATCATAAGAAAATTAATAAAAAGATTTGCTTGGAAAAGGCTAGATGATGAATGGAATAAAATTTTAGCTAACGACGAATTCATTTCTCTTGATGAGTTGTAGATAAATGATATATAAAGTATTTATATCCAGAACTTTTCAAAAAAAAATTTACAAACTTCAAAAAAGTATACAAAATTTAATACAAAAATCATTAAAAGAACTTGAAGAAGATCCATATACGCCAAGACCAAATTGTGATATAAAATTACTCAAAGATACACGACCTAAGAAATATCGTTTGAGAGTAGGTGATTATAGAGCAATATATAAGATCAATATCAAAGAAGTAAAAGTAATTGATTTGTTGAAAAGAGAAGCAGGATATAGTAAATTAGATTAGAAATTAAAAAAAACAATTAATAAGAATTTTGTCTCAATTTGACACATAAACATTTTATCGCAAATTAGCAGTAAAAACATCATGATCGATAATAGTAACCTTCAAAAACCAAGAGTGTATTTAAGACCCGCTCTAAATGGGCGGGTAACAAAGTGGTTACCTTACCATTTTTGCTACAAATTTCGTCGAAAAATTAAAAGATTTTTCTAAAAACCTTCATTTCTTTTTTTTACACTATTGTATAAAGTTCGAGATTTG
>CAZHIY010000053.1:0-11225 GCA_964533085.1 uncultured Thermoplasmatales archaeon
TGCATTATCATATAAAGTACAATATTTGCTACCTGGTTCATGCTTCCAATGGGAAACCTTTTGCCAAGTGTATCCTATTAAATTCTCTGGTCTTCCACGAGTAAGTTTTCCTGTTCTTGCAGCTTCTGCAATGGATCTTTTTCTTTCTCTCCGTTGATATGCATGGTGTTGTTCAAGCTGTAGCTGCCCAAGATCAACATCACAATCTGATATCATTCTGGTTATTTCTTCACCAGCAATTTCCTTTACCTCTGATACAAAATAAAGACCTGCTTCTGAGTCCATATCATTATAAATAACTCTAATAAGAGCCTCAATTGCTTTACCGACTAATTCAGGATGAACAGTGTCAATATCTGATGAGACACTAACAGCAAATCCTCCTTCGGCACTATCAATTTTATTTATTTCAACAAGTTTCAAAAAATCAAATTTTCCTTCTAATGTTTTAATAGTGGAACCAAGTGACTCATCTGCAAATTTAGAAGAAGTTCTTCTACTAGCAACATTATAAATGGCAGTAAGTATAGCCTCAAGTAAAATTGAATTTTTTAATTCCACCATCCTAATTCACTTAAATACAACAGATTCAATTAGAGAATACAACATTTAGTTCTTTTGATTTTCTATGTTTCCAATTTCCTTTGTGATAGGCATAGCTTGCAAGAAGAGGAAATGTAATTGTTGCTTCACCATACACCATTTGTTCTAAACCTTGTTTTACTTTACCCCAGGAACTTGCCTCCTTAAATGTCGAACCTGATAATGCTCCATCTCTTTCATCAGCTACTGTCAACTGAACAGCATATTTATGCATAGGTGCATCTATACCTAAAATATCTGCGGCAACAACTATGTCTTGAACAAAATTCTTAGGTACCCCACCTCCAACCATAAGAAGTCCTGTATCCTTTGATTTTATTTTAAGTTCAGTAAGTTCTTTGAAATCTTTTACAGAGTCAATAGAAACATGATTCTTTTTTTCTGTTTGATGATGGACAAGTCCAAAACCAGCACTTGAATCAGAAAAAGCTGGGCAAAAGATTGGTACTTCTTTTTTATATGCAGAAAACACAAATGATTCAGTATTCTTACCATTTTTATTGAGATATTTACCCATCTCTCGTATGAATTCCCTTGATGAATATGCCCCAGGTTTTATTGAATCTGCAATTTTTTTAATTGCATTGTCGCAATCTCGAAGGTTTTCTTCATCAATGAAAGTATCATATATTCTGTCTATCTTTAATTTTCTTAATTTTTCGTCATCTGCATTAATGAAACCTTGATAATGATAGAATCCTAAACCTTCAAAGAAATCCTGATCAACAACGATTGCACCAGAGGATACAATAATATCAATCATATTATGATTTATTAGATCGATAATTACTTTTTTAAGACCCGCACTAACAAGAGACCCTGCTAAACAAAGAATGTTTGTACAGTCCTTGTCTTTTAACATGTTATCATAGATTTTGCAAGCTCTTGCAAGATTTCTAGATTGAAAAGCCATATTTTCAAATGATTCGATTAATGGAATACTGTTGAATGATTTTATATCAATGTGTTCAATTTTGTCTTTTAATAGTTTACTCTTTTCATTATTCATATTAAATTCCTAATGCGTTATTTCCATATACTTTTTCTATTTTTCCACAGTAAAATTTAAACCATTATTTATTCTACCTGATTTTCTTATGCATGAATGGGCGCTTGCCGAATCAATACTTACTACAGCAGTTAATGCAGCAAAAAAAGAAAAAATAAAAATAATTAAAGAAATCGTTATTGGTCTCGGTGAACTACAACAAGTTGAACAGGATATTTTTGAATTTGCTCTAGGTGAATTAATTAAAGATCAAGAAGAAATACTTAAAGATGTGAAAATTAAAATTATATCTGAAAAAAGTAATTTTGTCTGTAATAATTGCCAAAATCACTGGAGTTTTGATGATTTAAAAAAAGGTATCAATGAAGATGAATCTGAAGCAATTCATTTTATTCCTGAAGTTGCCCTTGTCCATAGTCGATGTCCAAAATGCGGTAGCCCAGATTTTGAAATTACAAAAGGAAGGGGAGTTTCAATACTTTCAATAAAAGGGGAGAAATAAAAAGTATGGAAGCTAGGATTGACATTATTGAAAAACGATTAAAAAATATAAAAAGAATTATCTCGGTTGCAAGTGGTAAAGGAGGAGTTGGAAAAAGCTTAGTTGCTTCGTCATTGGCACTAAATCTTACAAGAAAAGGACACAAGGTTGGGCTTTTAGATCTTGATTTATATGGACCTTCTTCACATATAATTCTTGGATTAGAAAACTATAATTTTCCAGATGAGGAAAAAGGAATCATCCCTCCAAAGATTGACGGGATAAATTTCATTTCTATTGTTTATTATACAGAGGATAAACCTTCTCCATTTAGAGGGGTAGATATTTCAAATATTATTATTGAAATTCTTGCTATTACGCAATGGGGGGAATTAGACTTCCTTATTATTGATATGCCTCCGGGAATTGGTGATGAAACTCTTGATGTAATTAGACTTGTCAAAAAAAGTGAATTTCTAATTGTAACAACACCCTCTAAAGTTTCTATGGGTGCTGTAAATAAACTTCTAAAAATCCTAAAAGAACTTAATCTTCCAATTATTGGTATTATTGAAAACATGAAAATGAAAAATTCAAAATTAGTTAAGGACAGTATTTTAAAGATGGATTTGAAATATCTTGGTTTTATTTCATTTGACCATAATATAGAGGAGGCAATTGGAGATACTGATAAATTGTTGAAATCTGTTTTTATGAAAGAATTTAACAAAATAATTGAAAAAATTATTTAGTTGAACATGAAAGGAAGCTACATTCTATTAATAAAATTAAACGAAAATATTAATATTGATATTGGAAAATTAGGCGCATTAAATTTTAGTAAAGGATTCTATGTGTATGTCGGTTCTGCACTTAATGGACTTGAATCAAGAATAAATAGACACCTAAGATGTAATAAAAATATACATTGGCATATAGATTATTTATTAGATTCTGGAGAAATCAAAAATGTTTTTTATAATGAAAATCCACTTAAATATGAATGTATAATTTCCAATGAATTTGAAAAAAGATTACACTTTATCAAAGGGTTTGGTTGTAGTGATTGTAAATGTAAAAGTCATCTTTTTTATGGGACTTATAATGAAATATATAGCCTCATTAAAAAATTAAAGATGAAACAATATAAATTATATGAAAAAACTTAAGGGCAAATTTCACATATAGTTAAATAGGGAGAATATGGCTGCAATTATATACTCCACAATAGGAGATATTGAAGATGCAAGAAGAATAGCTCATACTTTGGTTGAAGAAAAATTAGTTGCATGTGTAAATATTATTCCAAACATTGAATCTTATTATAGATGGGAAGGAAAGATAGAAGATGATGAAGAATGTGTATTCATTGCTAAAACTAGTGATGAGAATATTGATAAGACAATAACAAGAATAAAGACTCTTCATCCTTATGAGTTACCTGATATTATTGTTGTGCCAATAATAGGTGGTCTTATAGAATACCTAGATTATATCTCCAAAGAAACATCATGAAGTTTGTATCTCTTATATCAAGCGGTATTGATTCTCCAGTTGCCACTTATTTACTCTCAAAAAATGCAGATGAAATTTTACTAGTTCATGGAGATATAAAGCCTTTTACAGATCAAAGAGAATTTGAAAATTTTATTCGTCTTGTGCGTCATCTAAAAAAGATTATTTCTTGTGATGTGAAGACTTATGTGATTTCCCATGGTGATAGTATTAGTACATTTAAACAAAATTGTAACAATAAATATACTTGTGTATTTTGTAAACGAACTTTACTAAGATATGCTGAAAAAATTGCTGAAAAGGAATCTGCTGATGCAATTATTATGGGGGACTCTCTTGGCCAGGTTGCTTCTCAAACTCTTCAAAATATTAGAGTAATTGATGGTGCTGTACAAATCCCAATTTTAAGACCTCTAATCGGATTTGATAAGGAAGATGTAGTGAAAATCGCTAAAGAAATTGGCACCTTTGAGCTTTCTATTTTACCATCAGATGGTTGTAATGCTGTTCCAAATAAACCATCAACAATGGCAAAATTAGAAAAAATCTTAGAGGAAGAAAATAAAATTAATGTAAATAAGTTGGTTAAAAAAGCATTAGACAGGTCACAAACTCTTATAATTTAAACATTTTTTTACAATTTAATAAAATTATACTTTATTTTTATTAAATTTGTAACATTAATTATTAATTCAATTAGTTAATAATGCAAAAATTAGTAATTATTTGATGATATAAATGGGCAAAAATCAAAAAGTTTAAATATCACATTAATATACTATATAGTGTAGGTTTTTATTTTGGAGATACAATATATTGTATCTTATGGCCTACTGGAGAGTGTTGGATGGAATGCCCTTACTGCCACCATATTGAGACTAAAGTAACAGACTCCCGCGATACGGGAACGTTATCGATTAGACGAAGAAGGGAGTGTCTCAAATGCAATAAACGTTTTACCACTTATGAATACATTGAATTAACCCCCATTTATGTTAAAAAGAAAGATGGACGTTTAGAGAAATTTGACAGGAATAAAATTAAAAAGGGAATTATGAAGGCCTTAGAAAAACGCCCAATTGATTCTGAAAAAATTGAAGAGATAATTGTTACAATTGAAGAAAAAATAAGACGAATTGGAAAAGAAGAAATTGAAAGCAAATTAATTGGAGAATATGTAATGAATAAATTAAAAGAAGTTGACCATGTAGCCTATATCAGGTTTGCTTCTGTTTATAGATCATTTGCTGATTTATCTAGTTTTGAAAAGGAAGTTAAAAATTTGATTGATCAAACCGCAGGAGATGTAAAAAAATGATACGGAAAATAATGAAAAGAGATGGAAAAATTTCTGATTTTAATCCTATAAAAATAACAAATGCTATTTGGAAAGCAGCTCAAGCTGTAGGTGGAAAAGATTACAGGAAAGCAGGCGACCTCACAGATATAGTACTTGAAAGACTTAGTAAGGAACTAAAGAAAGGTGAAATACCAACAGTTGAACAGGTACAAGATATTGTAGAAAAAGCCCTTATTGAGGAAGGTCATGCAAAGACAGCAAAAGCTTATATTCTTTATAGAAAACAACATCAAGATATTCGTGAAATTGGTGGGCTTCTAAAGGATATCGACGTGGTCGATGGATATCTCAGCATGATGGATTGGAAGGTTAATGAAAATAGCAATATGAGTTACTCTCTTCAAGGTCTGAATGTATATGCAACGGAAAATATCGTATCTCATTATTGGTTGAATAAGATTTATCCACCAGATATTGGAGAATCTCACACCCAAGGAAATTTACACATTCATGATCTTGGTACTCTTGGAGCCTACTGTGTAGGTTGGGATCTCAAGGATATACTTCTTCTTGGTTTTAGAGGAGTATCAGGAAAAATTGAAAGTAAACCAGCAAAACACTTTGGAACAGCTATGATGCAAATAGTTAACTATCTATACACGCTTCAGGGGGAAGCGGCGGGGGCACAAGCACTTTCTAATTTTGATACCTTGTTAGCTCCGTTTATTAGATATGATGGCCTAAAATATGATCAAGTAAAACAGGAAATGCAGAAGTTCTTATTCAATATGAATGTCCCGACAAGAGTAGGATTCCAAAGTCCATTCACAAATATAACACTCGATCTTACTGTACCTAGTTATATGGTTGATGAGCCAGCAATAATCGGCGGAAATCTGAAAGATGATAACTATAGTGATTTTACAGATGAAATGGACATGATAAATCATGCATTTGCAGATATAATGTATGAAGGTGATGCTAAAGGAAGACCATTCACATTCCCTATTCCAACCTATAATATCACAAAGGATTTCAACTGGAATAACGATGGACTTGACCCAATCTGGGAAATGACTGCAAAATATGGGATTCCATATTTTTCTAATTTTATCAACAGTGATATGAAACCAGAAGATGCAAGGAGTATGTGTTGCAGACTTCGACTTTCAAATAGGGAACTCCGTAAGAGAGGAGGTGGTTTATTTGGTGCTAATCCAAAAACAGGCTGCTATGATGAAAAAACCGAAGTACTTACTGAAAACGGTTGGAAATTTTTTAAAGATGTAAATAAAAATGAAAAGGTTTTTACCTTAACTGAAAATAATAAAATCGAGTTATATAAACCAACAAGATTTTTTGAATACGATTATGATAATGAAATGTATCATTTTAAGTCAAGATCTTTTGATTTATTGGTTACTCCAAATCATCGAATGTTAGTAGATAATACATGGACGAAGGAAAGAAAATTTGTAGAGGCAAAAGATTTTATTCCCAATACTCATCGTATTCCTAAGCAAGGGATTTGGAACTGTACGAAAAAAAATTACTTTGAATTGCCGCCAGTTCGTATTTTAGGTGGTTCAGGTACTATTTCTCGTTTTTCTGATAATGAAACAGAGGCTATAAGAGTAGCAAAAAGAGAAGGAAAAAGCATATATCAACTTGCTAAGAAGTTCAATTGTAGCCCTGTAACTATCCATAATATTTGTAAACACTCTAAATATGGTAATAGAGAAAGAGTAAGAGTTAGATATGAAACCCCTTCTTTGAAAATAAAAATGGATGATTGGTTGAAGTTCTTTGGTTTCTGGTTAGCTGAAGGGTGTACAGATAATGAAAAAAATGCTAAAACCCATGGATACAGGGTGGTCATAACTCAAATCGATAAACAAAAAAGAAAGGAAATTATGAGAGTATTAGATTCTCTGCCTTTTAATTATAATTTAGATGGTAAAGCTAATTTTGTTATTTGCAATAAACAACTTTGGACCTATCTAAATCAATTCGGTGATAAGTATACAAAGTTCATTCCTCGTGAAATCAAAGAGTTAACGAGAAAAAAATTGAAAATTTTATTTGATTGGATGGTTAAAGGAGATGGGCATGAACGACAGAGCACAGGACAAATCAATTATTGGACTTCTTCCAAAAAATTGGCAGATGATTTCCAAGAAGTGGTTTTAAAACTAGGTTGGCTTGCTACTATAAAAGCGATGAATAAAAATATTTCCAAGATAAAAGGAAGAAAAATAACACCAAGAATAGTATATAAAATTGGTGTTCATCGGAAATCAAAACATTTTAGATTAAGGAAAAAGAGTATAGAAAGAAAGCACTATAAAGGAAGGGTTTTTTGTCTAGAAGTTCCCAACCATACTCTATATGTGAGGAGAAATGGAAAACCTTGTTGGTGTGGAAATTCAATTGGTGTTGTTACAATAAATATGCCACAAATTGGTTATCTTGCAAAAGATGACAATGATTTTTTCCAGAGACTTGATCAAGTTATGGAACTTGCTAAGCAAAGTCTTGAGATTAAAAGAGAAATCATTGAAAATCTAACACATAGTGGTCTACACCCCTATTCACGGTTTTATCTTCAAGATGTCAAGAAAACCTTTGGCGAATACTGGAAGAATCATTTTTCAACTATAGGTCTTATAGGAATGAATGATGCACTTCTTAATTTTATGAATAAAAGTATAGGGGACAATGATGGTAAAGTCTTTGCGGAAAAAGTTCTTGATTATATGCGAGATAAAATCGCAAATTACCAGGAGGAAACAGGGGACATCTTCAATCTTGAGGCAACACCTGCAGAGGGAGCTTCTTATCGTCTAAGCCGTGTTGATAAGAAGCAGTATCCTGATATTAGGATCTATAATCAAGAAAAATATAACGGTGGAAATGGAGGCAAGGGTGTTGAACCTTATTATACGAACTCAACTCAGCTACCAGTTGGTTATACAAGTGATGTATTTGAAGCATTGGATCTTCAAGATACCTTACAATCAAAATATACTGGAGGAACGGTATTACATATCTATCTTGGTGAAGAAAACCCATCCTCAAAGGCCGTAAAAAAACTTATTAGAAAGGTAGCACAAAATTATACACTTCCATATTACACCTTGACACCTACATTTAGTGTCTGCCCTGACCATGGATATATTTCTGGTGAACATCAAATATGTCCGATTTGTAAGGGACAAAATAAAACCATACCATGTGAGGTATATTCAAGAGTTGTTGGATACTTGCGTCCAGTTAGTCAATGGAACCTGGGCAAACAACAAGAGTACAGTGACAGAAAAATGTTCAACATGATGGAAAAGAAAGTAATGGTTACTAAATGAAGATCGGAGGAATTCAAAAAACATCGCTGTTGGATTACCCAGATGTTATTAGTGCAATAATTTGGACAGTCGGATGTAACTTTAGATGTCCATTTTGTTATAATAAAGATATTGTTCTTGGAAAGGTTCGATTAATACCTAATGAAGATGTTTTTTCTTTTCTTGAAAAAAGAAAGGAAATGCTTGAAGGGCTGGTAATTACTGGTGGAGAGCCTCTTATGCAAAAAGATATTTCTGATTTTTGTATTAAAGTAAAGAAAATGTCTTATCTAATAAAAATTGATACAAACGGTATGTACCCTGAAAAGCTAAAAGAACTTATTGATGAAAATCTCATTGATTATGTTGCAATGGATATTAAGGCTTCTAAAAAAAAATATGAAATTCTTACTAACAGTAAAGTAAACATAAAAAAAATAGAAGAATCAATTAAATTATTACAAAATTCTAGAATTGATTATGAGTTTAGAACGACCTTTGCCCCTAAATTACTAATAAAAGATGATATCATTGAAATTGCTAAATGGATTAGTGGATCAAAAAAATTTTATCTACAACAGTTTAAAACAAATACCCCTCTTGTTTCAGCTAAACTTGAAGATGTTAAGCCATATACTAAACAAGCATTAACTGATACTTTAGAAGAGATTAAATCATGTTTTGGTATATGTGAGGTGAGAGGTATCTGATGAATGTGACTGATGAAATAATTCAAGATATTAATCTTGCTCGTGTCACATTGTCATCTGAGGATTATTCCATAGTGGTAATTAGAGATGGAAAAATTTTAACCCATGAGAAAGGAGACGGCATAAAACCGATTATGAAGGTAATTGATGAACTAGGAGCTGAAATGGAAGGAAAAGTTGTTGGAGATAGAATTCTTGGAAAAGCTTCAGCCTTTCTTTGTAGATATTCAAAAGTTAAAGGTGTTTATTCACCTCAAGCAACCAAAACTGCAATTGCTATTTTGATTATTGGTGGAATACCTTGTCAGGCCGATGAAATGATACCTTTAATAAAAAATAGAAGTGGTGATGGTTTATGTCCATTTGAAAAAATGTTACAAAATATAGAATCACCGGAAGAAGCATACAAAATTTTAAATGATAATGTAATTAGGGATTAGCATGGAATATGAATTAGCAATAATTGGAGGAAGTGCTGCAGGATACACTGCTAGTATTTATGCAGTCCGTTCTGGAATTAAAACCGTAGTATTTGAAAAAGGGATGGGAGGCGGTTTAGCAAACGTTTCACCAAAGATTGAAAACTATCCTGGTTATGAATCCATTTCTGGTATCGATTTAATGGAAAAGATGAAGCAGCATGCTAGCAAGTATTCAGATATTCATTTCAATGAGGAAGTAAAAAAAATTGAAAAAATAAAAGACAAATTCAATATTGTTACAGATAAAAAAACATATGATGTAAAAGCAATTATTATTTGTACAGGCACTGATTATAGAAAACTCAATATCCCTGGTGAAAAAGAGCTGACAGGGAAAGGGGTCTCATATTGTGCAACCTGTGATGGATTCTTTTTTAAGGAAAAAAAGGTAGCTGTTATTGGCGGTGGTAACACTGCTCTTATTGAATCTATATTCCTTAAACAAATTGGTTGTAAGGAAGTATATGTGATTCATAGGCGTGACCAATTGCGTGCTGAGAATGCCTATAAGAATGAAGCAATAGAAAAAGGTGTGAAAATCATCTTCAATACTCATGTAGAATCAGTTCAGGGTAGTCAAAAGGTTGATTTTCTTGAGATTCATAATGTAAATTCTGGTGAAAAATCAAAACTTATTATTGATGGAGTTTTTGTTTCAATTGGAGAAGATCCAATAAACTCCTTAGCAAAAGAACTGGGTGTTAAACTAGACGAAAGGGGTTTTGTAATAGTTGATAATAAGCAAAGAACAAATGTAAAAGGAGTTTATGCAGCAGGTGATATAACTGGTGGTTTAAGACAGGTTGTAACTGCATGTGCTGAAGGGGCGATTGCTGCCTTAAGCTCAACTGAGTCTTTAGGTAAACAATATCCATACTGATATGTTATTTTCTATAAATTTTTATTAGTTAGTTTTAATTTTTTTAATCTAGATTGTATTTAAAACTTCATATTAATTCAAATAAAAATTAGTTTATTTATATATAATTAACTTATAATTCTATATTTTTTATTATAATTAAGCTGAGAGATTTTTTAGGCAACTACTGTAAAGAAACCTGGTAACAGTTGTACAAAAACACGTTAATAAGCGAACTTACAAAACCTGATATCAAAAGGTGGGAAAAATGGATATAAAAAATAGAAGAAAAATAACTGAAAAAATCGTCTCGTTAATAGCAATAATTTGCCTGGTATTGGCAATAGGAGCAATTCCAGTTAGTGCATGTCATAATACACTTGGAACTTTTGAAGAAGATTATGAAACTGAAAACGATTTCTTTATCAAGTGTGAAACTGCATACGGCATGGCAGAAGCTTTTGGATATGATAATCTTTTAAAATTAAGAATAAAAAATCCAAATGGCGATGTTGTACACTGTTCGAATGAATCACAATATGTTGTTTATTGTTCATATTTCTTGGATTGCTCGGCAGAGACTGGTACTTGGAGCATTCAACTAGGAATTTTAGAAAAATGTGAATGGAACTGGTCAGATGAACCTGGAAGAATTGCCTTTTTTACAGTAAGTGATGCATGTTTTACATTAACTATAAATATCAATGGTAATGGATCTGTTGCTTCGGAACCAATTGATGAGTGCTATTCATGTTGTGATGTTGTTGATTTATCAGCTATTGCAGGTATAGGTTCAAGCTTTAGTAATTGGACAGGCGATCTAAATTCTTGTAATAATTCTGAAAGTATTGTAATGGATGGCGATAAATATGTTACTGCAAATTTCATTGAAGACAAATACGTTTTAATAATAGAAATAATTGGA
>CAZHIY010000054.1:0-11077 GCA_964533085.1 uncultured Thermoplasmatales archaeon
TCATTTTACTTGCTTTTTTATAAAATCCTCTCGTAATAGGAATAGTATCTTTAAGAATTCTATTTAAGTTTCCGCCCATTTTATATAATTTAGATTTATTTTTTCTTATATATTCTTTATAATGTAGGGCAATATAGAAATTATCTTTAATATCTCTTGATTCAATTTCATTAATTAATCCAAGAATCTCCTTCTTAATAGGATGGTTTGATCCAACTTTTGATATGAATCTTTTCTTAGCCGCAGGATCATTTATAGTTATAACAAATTTATTTTTATTTTTAAATATCACATTGCTAATATCAAGTTTAAGTAGCATTTGATGAATTCTTTTTGCATAATTTTCATTAACTGTGAAAAAATCAATTTTAGAATAGATACCTTTAATATTAGATTTATTTTTATAATAAGCAGTTCCATCTCCATCAAAATATCCTCTTAAAAAAGATGCAATTAATCTCTTATTAAGATTTAATATAGGGAGAATATCTGAATTATTTTGAGGACTTTTAACCCCTAAATTTGCACAAATTGTCGCAAAAAAACTGTTTGAAGTATCTAATATTATAAGCTTATCATCTCGGATTGTTTGATTTATATTAAAATTAGGGAATATCTTTTTATAGGTTTTTTTAAATAATTCAATTAATTCTTTTTCTTTATTATAAAATTTTATTCTAGTATGTCTTATTGTTCCCTTTTCTTTAGTATTATTTCCATCAGATGCAATCAACCCTATTAAGTATAATAAATCACTGGTTATTTCTGAAAGTTCTATTTTTTTACCTTTTTCAGTCTTAAATTTTTTTATCTTGTCCTTAACATCCTCGTATATTCCAGCTTTTTTAATATGCTCTAAAGGAATTGCTATGTTTGAATCTTGTAAAAATGATTTCCTGTCTAAATTAATTTTTCGGTTCATCTCCCTAATACTACCATATTTTTTAATGAATTCTTTTTTGATTAATTGTTTTATATTATCCTGATTTACCAGGTATTTATCATCAAGAAGATCAGATATTATTGGATTTTCTTCAGGAAGAATATAATCTAACGATTTAACTATATAATCAGAATCTCTAATTTTAGATGCTCGTTTCATCATATAACCTTCCTCAGATGATACTAACATATTGTGTTCAGGAGTAACTAAAAAAGAAATTCCAGATGACATTGTTATTCTTATTAAATTTCCTTTGAAATTAAATTTCTGAGTTTCTGAAGGTAATTTTTGTTCAATTTTTTTGTTATTCATACTATATATTATATCTGGATTAACAAAAAATTTTTTAGCTAAAATTAAAGAATCTTTGGAAATAATTTCAGTATCTGGATGTAAACACAAAGTTCTAACGTATGTACCACTTTCACATCCAACACGAAAAAGAACTTTCCTATCTTTCAATTCAAGTATATAAAAATAATAGATATGTCTTTTCCGTTTCACCCTTTTGACAGCAGATCTTAAGGGAGGAGTTTGAGAAATTTCGCCAACAAAACTATTGCATACGTCCAATATCTTTTTTTTATCAGCATCTTTATGAAGCTTCATTATGCCTATGTATTCTTTTCCTGCTAAGAGAAGTGCCTGTAATGCTTTTGTTGCATTCCCAATTCCAATAGGTAGAACACCCGTTGCATTAGGATCAAGAGTGCCCCCATGACCAACCTTTTCTATATTAAAAATTCCTTTTATCCACGAATCTACCTGATGTGATGTGGGACCACTAGGTTTGTCAAGATTAATTACTCCACAATTTAAAAGCTCATCAATATCTTGTTCTTTTGGGAATTTACCATAATTTGAATTTGTTTTAGCCTGAACTTTGATAATTCTTTTACGTTTTTTATCAGATGGTAAAATGTATTTTTTCTGTGGCATTATAATTCTCTAAAATAAAAAGCATATATAAAAAGTATTTATCTCTTTATTTTCTTGATTATTATTTCTGCTATTTCCTCTGCTGTTTTATCTTTTGAGTCAATAACAATATCATAAATTGATTTATCTTTAAGATCAATTTTATAGTAGTTCTTATACCGCAAAGCTTCGCTTCTCTCTCTTTCAAGTATTTCTTTCTTTCTAAGTTCAACACTCCCCTTTTCACGATTTACTATACGTCTTGCCCGTGTTTCTAAATCGGTATCGATAGCTATCTTTAATGCAGGTATATTGTTCTTATATGCAATCCAGCCTGCAAGTCTACCTTCTAAAATTATATCTCCTTTTTTTAAAATTTCTAATTGACGAGCATCTAGTTTTTTATCGATTTCTTTGTTTTGTTCACAATATTTTCCAAATTTTTCAAGTTCCATGTTGTGCTCTTCTGCTAATTGTCTAAACATCATCCCAGAATAAATATAGTTAATCCCCAGTTTTTTTTCCAAAATTTTTGCTATTGTTGACTTACCACTTCCAGGTGTTCCACTTATCGTAATTGTGACCATGATTCAATTATCTTAAACAGAGGGTCTTATTTTTGCTTTTATGTTTTTCCAGGTGTTAGACCAACTGAAATATTTTAATCCCTGTCTAATTATCTGTCCTATCACTATAGAAAATACAAGGTAAAGCCAAAGCCATGCTTGCATAATAAAAGACTCTTGTGAGATAAGTGGGACATCATTGCTCCAAGGTAGTGTAAAATAATAATGTGGTAAGGCTGAAAGAAACGCCCTTAACCACATAAAAATTGGCCATATGAATATAATCAAAAACACCATTGGTTTCATCATTCCGCCAGAGGCCTCAGTCTGTCTTCTCATAATCTCTGGTTGCATTTTCATTAGCTTGTTAACCCTATTGGTGTTACCTTCCTTTCTAGCCTTTGTAATCTCTTTTTGAAAGGCTTTTGTTATTTCTTGTGATTCACCCATTCTTTTCCAATCTGTAAAAAAGTTAGTGAGTGTAGAAGAAAGAAGAACAACTATTAATCCTGAAAGTAACAATGTTAGAACAGGAAATTGTCCTTCAAATCCTATTACTGGTTGTAATACGAGACCAAAATAATATCCAAGAATAGGCCCTAAAGTTGGCATTATAAAAAATATCATCATCATGAATATCAATAATAATAAAAGATTGCTTCCTTGTGCTTTTTCATCTAATTTTTTCATTTTATCATCTACTTTAATACAGGTGCCACCTGTTTTACTGCAGCATCTATAGCAGCATCATGGTTAAATACTATTTTGACTGTAGCACCACTTAATGCTGCATAAGCCATTGCTACCGCACGATTCATCATCTGATGCTCAGTAATTTGTTCTAGTGTATCTGGATCTCTATTTCTTGAAGGATCATTTGCTCTTCTATTAAATATTTCTTCAGAATCTGCTTCAACAACAACTATTGCAGTTGGATTTATTCTTTTTAAAATCCATTCAGGAAGACCTGGCATATAACCTTTTGGAGTTTTAACTGTACAATGTGTATCTAAAATTACATTTCCCATACTTGCTACTTTTTCTGCTGATTTAATTTGCAGTTCTTTTTGTTGTTCAAGGGTAAGTTTCCTCATCTCGTCTCTATTCTTTACTAGACCTGTTTCTATTGCAATATCAGCCATTACTGTACCAAAAGTGACAAATTCTACAGCCATTCCTTCTGCTGCTTTTCTCATAACCGTTGTTTTTCCCACCCCCGGTATACCTGTAACAACAATTACACCCATATCATACCTACCAATAGATTTTACTCTGTACCAAAGAATCCTCTTAGTACAGGATGCATTTCCATTGCTTGTTCTTTTGCAATATCCTCATACAGACGAATTATAATACCAACAGTAAGAAGAACACCTGTACCACTAGCGTTACCCACCGTTCCAATTAAATCTGCAAAACCAGCAAGTGCTCCTACTGCAGCTCCACCAATGACTGTCACAACAGGGATATATCTCTCAAGTACCTTTCTTAATACACGGGGATCTCTTCTGAAACCTGGTATTTGCATTCCTGAGCTTTGAATTTGTCGTGCAACAGCAGTAGGACCCATATCTGTTGTTTCAATCCAAAACTTAGCAAAAAGTATAGATCCAATTATCAACACAGATAGATATATTATTACTTTTAATGCATACTGTACAGAATCATGACCAATTCCATCTCCACCTGCCATTATCGGTATTAGCCAACTATTAATTCCTCCAGGGTTCGACAGATACCATGCTCCACCAGCCAAAGGCTGTGTACTTATTGTTGTATCATAAGCTCCAATCCACCATTGACGTCCTAAAAGCGGTATATTTGATTGATACATAAGCATTGCAAACATGTTTATATTTGCAAGAAGAGCAGCCATTAAAATAACAGGAATGTTTGATGCATAAATCAATCTAATAGGATATCTTCCTCTCGCACCTCTAACTTTTCCGTGAGCAAGTGGAAGCTCTATACGAGAAGACTCAGCATATACTACAATTAAAAAAATAACTATTGTACCAAGCAATGGTACAATTGCATTTTGATAACCAATACGCGAATTTCCGACAAAAAGCGTTTGATATCCTCCACTAACCATATCTTCAAGTGTCATTTGTGTTGATAGATAATAAGTCCCAGGTATCACACCGCTAGGAGGATTACCAAGACTTAATTCACCAGCGCCACTTGATGGTAACCAGTTAAAAAGCCCAGTAAATATTGCTTGGGATACACCTGCAGCAATAAATAGTGAGATACCAGATCCAATACCCCATTTTGAAATAAGTTCATCCATGAAAAATACAAGTAGAGCTCCAATCACTAATTGAAGAATTATAATGAAATTAGCAACACCTTCTCCACCAGCCAGTCCAATTAATCCTTCACTTGGTCGTAAATAACCAAAAATTTGAGGAACAGCTTCAACAACAATCATTACTACTACAAGTATTTTCTGCGATCCCTGATAGATTGCCTTATCTTCTTTCTTGGTTAAATCAAGTTATATAATTTTTGCGCCAACAAACAATTGTAAAATAATAGATGCTGTAACAATTGGTCCTATTCCAAGATGCATAATAGAACCAGAGGCCCCTGCCATAATAAAACGATAATTTGCAAATAGATCTACAAATCGGTCTTGCATCCCAAAGATCATAATATTAGTCATTATGAAATAAAGAACTAGACAAAGTATAGTCCAAAATATTTTTGTTCTAAAATTAACGTGCCCTTCTGGCTTTGTAACAGCAGGCCATCTCTCAACAAGTGGCTTTAGAAGATATAGTCGACTCTTTTTTTCTTCTGCCATTTTTATAACCCAAATAAACATTATCCTTCAACTTGTTTTTCTTCTAATGTTGACTCTTTTTGTATTTCCAGTAATATTATCTCTTCACCTTTTTCCTTGATTTTTGCAATAGCTTTCTCAGATGCTTCATTAACCTTAATCTTAAATTTTTTATTTAATCTTCCACCGCCAAGTAATTTATCAAAACCTTCTTTTGTAAGATCAATTTCATTTTTTCCTGGAAATATCTCCTCAAGTTGACCGATATTTATTGTTTTATTTATCTTTTTTACACTTTGAGGCCGCTTAAAACCATGTTTTCCAAAATGATCTGGCATATATTTAGTCATATGCATATATTTATGTTTCAAAAGACCAGCGTTTCCTCTGCCACCTCTTAAACCAGCACCACGACCAGCTTTTTTTCCTCTACCATGGGTCATTGATCCTCTGAATTTCTTTGTTTTGGTTCGCGCCAATTCAATCACTTTCCTTAACAATTTTCTATCTTTAGGTCTAAGCCAGATAAAGTAATGTATTATTATATTTTTGGATAGTGTTTATTATTTTATGAATATTAATCAGCAATTTTTAAATAATTGCTATTTTAAGGGTTGCAGATAAAAAACCTATTTATTATCTTTTTGTTAGAATCCTTAATAAAGATACATCATACTCAACAAATTTTTTTTCATGAAAAGTAAATGTATGCTTTATTGGAAAAATATAATTTTTATAGTATGTGATTTTCCCATTAAGAGCTGAAACCATTTTTTCAATAAAAGGAACTGTTTTTGTCAGATGAATAGTATAAATTACAGTTGAAATCTTAAATCCTTTTTCTATGAACTTCCTATCTGCTTTTAAATTACTTTTTTGAGCACCAAATGGTGGATTCATAATAATTGTATCACATTTTTCTTCTATATCCAAAATATCTTTTTCTAAAAAATCAACAAATAAGTTATTTTCATCTACATATTTTTTTGCTTTATTAATAATTTCCTTATCAACATCAAATCCAATAACCTTTTTAGCACCAGTAAGAAAAGCCCCTATTGCAAAAATTCCGGTTCCGCATCCCAAATCAAAAACTACTTTATCTTTTATATCTTCAAATTGATGTGCAATAAAAATAATATCTGCAGCTATACCTGCTGGTGTAAGATATTGTTCAAGTCCTGGAGAAGGATTTTCAAATGTGGGGATTTTTTGTAGAATTATTTCCAATTCTTTTTTTTTCATAATAATGAAAAATACAGGAGCCAGTCAAATACTTTATTGTGCGTAAATTTTATTTGCTCTACTTTGTTTAGTGGCGTTTACTTTGGGCTTGTAGATCAGCTCGGAAGATCGCCTCCTTGGCATGGAGGAGGCCTCGGGTTCAAATCCCGACAAGTCCATACCCTATTTTTAGAGGTTTGATTATTAGTAGATTTACCTTCTATAAGAGCAAGGTATCTCCTTAATTCGATGTCAACAAAGGAACTGATATTAATGCCTTTATCCTTTGCTTTATTGAAAACTTCTTTTTCAATTGTTATACAAGTTCTTATCTTAGTTATATATATAAAGTATGAATAGAATATGTATAAAATTTACTTCATTAACGGATTTTTTCAATTAAAATTGGTTTTATATATAATTCAAATATTATATTCATATTAATATTAGAGGAGTTAGGATAGGTTATACACAATTGAATAAAAGTATTTTTGCTTTTTAAATTACAATTCTATTTCTATAGTTATTGTAACATTTAAATATCCACAACTGGATATATAATAAAGTGGAGGTAAAAAATATGAGAAATAAAAAAATTGGAATTATAATTTGTATGATGCTATTTATTACAAGTTTATCTGTATCTGCATCAATTGAAGAAGAATTAACTCAGAGCAATAATTTATTAGATGAAATTGAAGAAATTTTATTAATAATAGATCCATGTATCGTACCTGATAATGGAGGTGGTACTGCTGATCTTCCTGCTGATTGTCCTTATGAATCGTCTGAAGACCTATTCTATATAATTAATGGCTTACCACCTGATACTACTATCGAGTTAGACCCGATATTTGATGATTTTTATAATATTGTAAGGAATCCAGGTGGACCATTAGGTGGTGAAATCCTTGAATTTGATGCTACCCTTGGATTGGTTGTAACTGGTACTGGTGATTTAACTGGATTTAACCGAATTCTTTCAGTACCTGTCTCATTTGAAATAAATACTGCACCTCGAACTCCAGGTGATCCTGTTCAAAGCTTTATAAGTGAAATATTTCAATTAGAAGGAGAGTTATTTGGCGATCCAGATTTTTGTATGTTTCGAATAAAGGCAGGCGAAGTTTATGGTCTACCTAGTCCTGGTCAGTTCATCTTGAGTAAACTGCTTAGTGGAAATTTTAATATCGACAGTTTTTTTGATATAACATATCAAATTGAATTTGAGGGTTGTCCAGGTTCTCCTTTAGATGATTATATGGGGACAACAGTTAATACAACTCGTTTGCAACAGGGTATTGAGTTTTTAAATGATCCGCCAAGTGCACCAACTATTGATGGTCCAACAAATGGAGAAAATGGTAAGGCTTATCCCTATACATTCACTTCAATTGATCCTGATGGAGATGATGTATCATACTTTATTAGATGGGGTGATGGAGAAGAAACTGATTGGACGACTTTCCAGGCTTCTGGCCCACCTGGTTATATTGAAAGTCATTCATGGGATACTCAGGGAACTTATATTATTCAAGCAAAAGCCAAAGACATATATGATGTTGAGAGCGACTGGTCTGAGTTTGAAATAACTATTCCAAGAAACAGAACATTATATTATCCATGGTTGTTAGAACGTTTCCCAATACTTGAAAGACTACTGGACTTAATAAGAGTTATATAGATTTTAATAGAGATAAACTAAATTTAGAGAAAAATTTTTTATACAAACTAATCTTCTGGGTGTATACATTGGAGTGATGTCGTGAGGATTATAAATAATTAAAATTAGTTAGATTTATTACCCTCAACGATATTTAATATGGGAAATATTATAAATATTATGATATATAATAAGAGGTAGGTATCATATGAATGCAGAAGCATTAATCCTTGAGGAGTTAAAAGCTGGAAACAAGGATTTAGAGTGGTTTAGTAAAAATTTTTCATATCTTAAGAAAAAGTATCCTAAAAAATTCGTCGCAATAAAAAATCAGAACGTAGTTATAGCAGCAAGCAAACTTGAAACACTAATTAAAAATCTTAAAGAAAAATATGGAACTCCTAACGATTTTTTAATAGATTTTGTACCTGATGACAATTATATTCTGGTTGTTTAATTGCTAGGAGAGAAAATTTGCAAATTAATGGATATTTTAAAGGAAATACACCATATATTTTACTAAGTGTAAAGTCAGAAAGACCAAAGATAAGAAGACAAATCCATTTTTTGATTGATACAGGATCAGATATAACAGCTATTTCAAAAAAAGATTGCTATGCATTGGGACTATCTTTCAATAAATTAGGAAGACCTATAGGTAGTATTAGGGGACTAACTGATAAGGCAAGAAGGTGGGAAATAAACAGAACTGAACTTCGTGCTATTACAACAGATAACAAAGTAGCTAAATTTGGGACAACAAAGATATATATAATGGAAACAAGCCCAGATTGTCCAAGTCTACTAGGTAGAGATATTTTAGAAAAATATGGTTTAAAATTAGTTTGTGATATAAAAAATAAAGTTATTTATCTTGAGGATTAATTTTTCTTCCTAAGAAGTTGATTTAATTTTTGATATCTATAATCCATAATTTTTTCTAAATAATTTAAAAGATGAAATTTCCATTTGTCCTCTTTTTTATACGTATGTAAAAATATGACTCTGTAGCCATTTTTATCAAATATTTTTCTTCTATATTCATAGTTAAAATCTTCAGATCTACATACTTCAACATAAATACCAAATGAGACAAGAAAAAAATCAGGAGCCCAAACTCTTGGCCTTTTATTTTCATCCCAAACAAATATGGAATGCTCATAAGACCATTTGATTCCAAGATCTTTAAGCATGGTTGCTACTTCCTTTTCAGATTTTGTCATTTTTTCATAAATCGAAATCTGTTTCAATTTATCACCCAAAAATCCAAGAGGACGAAAAATTCAATTCTCTTGCTTATAATCTCTCCTGTAACTTGGTGTCGACTACGACAAGTCCATATTAAATATATTAACAAAAATATAAGATATAATATGCAAAAGACTTAAATATGAGATTTTACGTTTTATATATAAAAGTTTGATACTATGATGCGAACAAAAGTTGTTAATGATTCTACCGATTTAGTTCCTCTTCTCAGAGCTTTTGACACAAATACAAAAAAAGAGGTTTTTAATGAACTCCTTACAGATTGGAAACCACTAAGCGACATAAAAGAGAAGTATGGAAATGAAGGAGAAACTGCTCTTGATTATTTCGATAAGATGAAACTAGTTGAAACCAAATGGACCACACCAGATGAAGGAATTGATGGAAGACCACAAAAAAAGTATCGCTCTTATTACTCTGCATTTAATATAAATATTTCATGCCCAGTTAATGAGATAAGCGAAATTTTTACTGTTGCTTCTTTAAATAAAGATGAGTTTAAAAATCTTGAAGAAAGAATCTTTAATTTTGTTGGGGAAGATGGAAAATTTGGAAATATGGTTGCAGAAAATTTTAAACTTTCAAACCTTGCCTTAAAAGGACTAGTAAAAAGATCAAATAAATTCTGCTATAAAGGTTTAAAACTTAGTAGAAAAGATTAATTTTTTCAAGCATCTTTTTAATTACATCTTCTATTCCCACTTCAGAATGGATTATTTAATAGTTATTCAGGCTCTCTGGCTTGTAATTCCTGCGTATATTGCTAATGCCTGTGCTCTTATTGTAGGAGGTGGTACACCAATTGATTTTGGTAAGAATTGGAAGGATGGGAGAAGAATACTTGGTGACGGTAAAACATGGCGCGGACTCATTAGCGGTGCCTTTCTAGGAATAACTGGGGGTTTTGCAATAACTATTGCTGCAATTTATATTGCTGATAGCGAATTTGCATTTATAGGGCTGAATGATTTTGGGCGATTTCCTTTAATGATTCCGATAATTTCTTCAATTTGTTTTGGTGCACTTTTTGGCGATATCCTTGAAAGTTTTTTTAAGAGGAGATTTGGAAAAAAACGCGGAGAGAATTGGATTCCTTTTGATCAAATTGATTTTATTTTAGGAGTCCTGATTTTCTGTTTTCTTATTTCAAGTTTATTACAGATTATTGGAGTTACATCCTATAATTGGTTTTTTGATAGTTTTTCGATATGGCATATTATAACTTTACTTATTATCACACCATTTTTTCATCTATTGGCAAATTTTATTCATAAAAAGGCAAGTGGTAAAAAAGCTTGATAAATAAAATATATAAGCAATCTATTTTATTTTGAAATGAGGAGATTGAAATGGCAGCTGACAATGATGCATCTATGAATGAAGAACTAAGAAATTGGTTAAGAGAGTCAAAGGATGAAATCAAAACCTCAAAGGAAAAAAAGGGAAAATCAAAGAAACCTTCGGGTAAATGTCAGGTATGCGGAGAAAAAAATGCAACAGCTGTGTGTTTGAAATGTAATCGCTCAGTTTGTAAATCATGCTATTTTAAATTAATTGGTATTTGTAAGAAATGTGTGCCTAAAGAAATTGCAAATAAATGGGACGGGTCCAATCCTGATTGGGAAAAACAACTAGGTGTTGAATGGGTAGGTTAACTACACGTTCAATTTGAATTAAGCTCTTTTTCAATATAAGCTGAAATCATA
>CAZHIY010000055.1:0-5015 GCA_964533085.1 uncultured Thermoplasmatales archaeon
TTAATTATTAATTTTTGCAATTCATCATATTTTATTTGTTCATTATTGTCCAATAGAGGTTCGATTGCATGATATTCTAACTCGTCCATATCTCTCGTTTTATATACATGAATAAATATTGAACCCTTACCCGGATAAATTAAATTCGGGCATTCTTCTTCTCTAGCCTCATAAGGCAATACCGAGTAAAATACAGGCTCTTTCATTCTTCTTTTAATATATTCACAATATTTTTTTAGATGTGAATTTTTTTGAAACAATAATTCCTTTGATTTGTCATCCATTATTGACATTTTATCTATATTTATGTATACAAGTTATAATCCTTAACTTACTAAATATCGGATGCTCACTTGACCTACTCATCTATTTATTTTTTAAATTGATATAGGTAATGATTGAACTCCTTCTCTATAGAATGTCCAGATGAATTCGACGACTTCATAATAATCAAATATTTTTTCCTCAACCATTCTCTCCAAAATATGCTTCCGAAGGTCATACTCATCATATATTTGCATAGGATCTTCATATCCTGCCATTGGTGCAATACGTTGTTCTAGAATGAAGCTATTTCTATTTGCCTTAAACATATGAACATCATCTGCAGCATT
Organism: uncultured Thermoplasmatales archaeon; assembly: GCA_964533085.1. Taxonomy (GTDB): domain Archaea; phylum Thermoplasmatota; class E2; order DHVEG-1; family DHVEG-1; genus SG8-52-3. The sequence goes on from CAZHIY010000055.1 coordinate 615, forward strand.
CCACTCAAATGCTTTTCTTGACATAATTCCGTCTACTTCTTTATTATATCCTTCTATTTCATCGACTGATAATACCCGTCTAATTCTTTTCCCTTTACGTTCAACAGCCATTTGTATCAGAACTACGTCTAAGTTGTCCATGAAGGTTTTAGGTATATTAATGGGATGTCCGGTAAAACGCTGTATTACTTTTGTTACAGAACCTGCATGAAATGTTGTAATAACTGGATGTCCCGTCTGCATAGCCTGAAATACAACCCGACCTTCAGCGCCTCTAGTTTCACCGGGAATAATATAATCTGGTCTTGATCTGAGTCCTGCTCTTAAAAGATCACCTTCATCAATGCGCCCCTCCGTTGGTCCCGTAGATCTTGTCAATAATTGTTGCCAAACAGCATGAGGTACCTTTACCTCAGGAGTATTTTCAACAGAATATATTTTTTTATCAGGTGGAATAAATGGGAAAATAGCGTTTGAAGAAGTCGTCTTTCCAGATGCAGTTTCACCACAGATAAAAATACTTCGCCCATATTGTAGACAAAGCCATAGATAGGCACCAATACCCGCATTAAATGTTCCCCAATTAATTAGCTGTGTAATACTGATTGGAGTTTCACTAAATTTTCGAACGGTCATACTTGGACCTTTAATACTTACATCTTTACTATAGATGATATTAACCCTACTCCCATCTGGAAGCGTACCATCTGCAATAGGTTGCCCTTCACTTACAGGGCTACCAATTTTTTCTGCAAATTCTTGTGAAAATCTATTTGCCCAGGATTTATCGATGTGAATATTTGTCTTAACCATATCAAAAACCTTATGGATAAGATATACATTTTCTCCTGTTATAATATGAATATCTTCAATATATGGATCTCTCATAAAAGGCTCAAGTGGTCCACCACCTACAATGTCTTTAATTATGTGGTAGTCAATAATCATTTTCTCAACAGTGGTAACTTTAATTTTACCTACTTTGGTTTTTTGTAATTTACCACCAGATTTTTCATCTATTACAGTTGTTTTCTCAATGTATTCTCTTATTGCTTTTCTTAGATCACTTTGAGTTTTAATATCTGTTTTAAGATGTGCCTTTTCATATATTAATTCAAGAATTTTATCAAGTTTTACTTTTATCTTTCTATCTAAAATTGGTGTTATAGCGTGATATAACGAATTCTCCATATCTGTTTTCTTATATACATGAATAAAAACTAAACCTTTAGTAGCATATATTAAATTTGGATACTTTTCTTCTTTAACATCCATCGGTAATTTACTATAAAATATTGGTCTTTTCATCTTTTTTTCGATTTCTGTTACATATTTCCTAAGATGGGGATTATCTTTCAAAAGTTTTTCTGTTTCAGCTTTTTCTATATGCGTCATACTTCCCACTTTTTAGAATGCTACCCCACTTGTTTCAATGGTTAATCCGACACTAGGCCTAACAGAAAAAGTAGTCAACGGTTCATATTTATATCTAGCGCCATTAAATTTTTCAATGTAAATATTATGAACAATGCCTACACCTGGCATTGATTCGCGAGTGATTTTAAAATGAATATCACAAATCATCTGAAATGAGCTGTGAATCCGTTCAGACCATTCATTAGGATTTCCAGTTACCCATATCATTTTTCCCGAACCTTTTAATCGATTAAAAAAATTTGTTAAATCTATTAGATTTTTTTCATTTAAACTTTCTACTAAAAGCGATGATATTGAATCTATAAATATTATATCGGGATCGAAGAGTTTCTTAGTAGTTAGTAATCCCTCCATAAATGTTTTTTTAGGTTTTGTTTCTGCTAACATTACTTCGGTAGATATAAAAAATAGCTTACCTTTGATTAGGTACTTCCTCATATCATATCCTACTGAGGCAACTTGTCTGAGAAAACTTTTTATAGTGTATTGTGTAGAAATATAAGAACAGGTTGAACCATTTCTTAAAAGACTATAACAAAATCTCTGGCAAAAAATACTCTTTCCAGTCCCTTCTTTTCCCTCTATAAATATTAAGCTTCCATCCGGTAAATCTCTACCAAATCTCTGAGCAAAACCATCTTTTTCTCCTTTTCTTTCTAATATTATAGATTTACTTGTCATATGTACTTATCCCATCCATTTTTTTTAAATTGTAAAAATAAATTCATCAACTATATCTAGAGGTCCAACAGCTCTTAACGTATGCTCTCCTGCTGATATTTCACTATTATCTACAAATAAAGTTGTGACTTCATCAGGTTGAATTGAATTATCTGAAAAATTATAATTTAATGAGACTACAATTTCTCCATCTATAAATATATTGAATGTTTCGTTTGTTGTAGCAAGCTCTCCGATTCCTATATTTTTAACATAAAATAGATAGTCACTAACAGATGTAGGAATACTATCTGGGTCATTAATTATTTTAAATTTAGTATCTAAATTTTCTTCTATTCTTTTTCCTCTTTCTGAAAAACTTGTCATTACATCGTTTATTACCGTAATAAAAACTCCTGATACAGCACTAGCAATAATTACAGATGCTATGAAGAATACCACATGAGTACCAGATAGACTAAATCCCATTTTTTATCACTTTTCTATTCAATTAGGGTAAAGTAAATTCATAATAATCTGCTATTCCATTATTTGTTACAACCTTTAATCTCATAATGCCTACCCCAGAAAGACTTGATACATTAAAATATACTTTATTTTCAGGATGAATATAAGATTTAGAACAAGTAAAATCATTTTTAGTCCCATTTATCAAAATATCAAAAAAGGCTGTATGTAATGTTATGCTACCAGTATTTTCAACCGTTATATTTATATCATAGTTGGAACCATTAATTTCACTACTCACATCTGTAATATTTATATCAGTTTGTACTTGGGTGATAGCTCTATCTCTCATATCATCAAATGCATCATGTACATCAGTTATTGTTGGTATTGTAGTGCTCACAATTATTTCAATACTCATTAATAATGCTACACCAATAATTGCAGCAGCACCCACCAGTGAGAATCCCATTTTACACTCCACCTCCTGTTATTGAGTGTCTATGTTAAAGTCCCCTCTTATTAGTTAATATATTAATTGATAACAAAAAACCAGTAAATAAATATTTTTGTTTGAATTAGTAGTTATCGGTCTTCTTTATCATCCGTGAAAGTTCACTCTCTATTCTATCAATAAAATGTTTATCAAATTGTATTCCTTTAAGTTTTTGTATATATATCAGTGACTGTATGTGATCTTTTGATGGTAAATCAGTTATTTGTTTTCTTACTGCTTCTCCTTTTCTTTCTTTTTCAGTAATACCATGAGAATAATCAATTAAACTGATCTTAGCGTCCTGCGAAATCCATCCAATATCAACATAATAATCTAGTATATTTGTAAGATTAGGTCGTCCACATTTGTCAATAAGATATTGTAACCATCTCATTAAAACTATAACATTTTCTGGATCACTAGGTATTTCAGTAAGTGGATCTACCTTCCATTCATGTACAGTTTCGTATATGCCCTCTGGTAACTTTATCTCATCTGTTGTTACAATCCTCTGTTTATTAATTGTACCCTTTTCTATACAAGTTATTCTTTCTTTTAGTTTATCTATAGTTTCTATAATTTTTTGCATATCTTCATCTTTTTTTATTAAAGATGGTTTTATTGTTTTCGTAGGTTCTTCTTTTCCTAAAGGTTTTTCAGTCTTTGCGTAGGTACTCATTATTTCCCCTATTTTTTTTATAAGAGACTGAAATTGTTCTTTATTGATTTTTATCTTTTTACCCTTGAGTTTATTCTCTAATCTTTCCGCTAGTTTTTGAGGAATAATATTTTTTGATACTAGGACAGATAGTTCAGTATTTAGATCAAATTCCTCTGAATTTTTACTATCTTCCTCGTTCTCTACCATGACAATCACCTAATTATTTTTCATTCTATTAAATTTTCTATAAATTCGTTTATTAAAGAATCGATTTTTAAATCCATATTTATTTCATAAAATGATTGTTCGATTATCAAATCAAGATCATTAGCAGATAATTCTCCAGATATTTCAAAGGGTATATTTGAAATATTAATCTCCATGTTATCCTTTTCTGAGGAATCCTTTAAAGCTTTGATTTCTGCAAAATTAAAACCAACTTTTTCAGCAAATGATTCTATCTCACCTATCCTCTCCTTTATATCCTCGATTTCTTTTGTAAAATTTTCTAGAGCATCTATTCTTTTTTTGGTAACTTTTGAAAGCCCAACGAATGGATTCATTTGTTCTGATACAATTTCATATAAGGCAACTAGATCATCAAGATCTTTAGATATCGATTCTAATTTTTTATGTACTGAAGTTATATTATCTTTATTTGTAATAGCATCAATAAGTT
>CAZHIY010000055.1:5025-10992 GCA_964533085.1 uncultured Thermoplasmatales archaeon
ACTGAATTTATCTCTTCTGTATTTTTTTTTATTTGAAAATCAAAATCTTTCATACTTTGTAATATAGCACGTTTTTGTTCTAATGAGTCTCTAGTAGAAATCTCTGCATCATCTGATATTTGTTCATCTTGTTCAGATTCTTCCTCTTTTTCTGTTTGGTCCTGTGAATCAACTTTTATAACTTTTCTAAGATTCTCAGCATTTTTTCTTGTTTCTTCCGAATCATCTGTATTTTCTTTGACTTTTTGAGAAGGGTCTTCCTTAGAAATTGTGTCTTCTTCTGAGGATTGCTTCCCTAATTCATCCTCACCTTTTCCCATCTTTAACTTTATCTACACCCCTCCAATTTTTGAATGTGAGTTTATTTGTATATTTAAATTACAGACCTGTGCATATAGTTTTATTTATAGGAATATACACTTTTTACAATTTAGAATAAAAATTGTATTATTTATAGTCTTGGGAAAAAACTGATTTCAAATTGTAAAAACCCAAATTAATTTTCTAAAACAAAAAATTTTAAAATAGCAAATGAATAGTGAATGATGATTGATGCATGATTTTTAGCATAAGAGTAGTAGTTGCAAAGGAGAAGACGGGAAAAACCATTAAGGATATAAAAAATGGAAGCAAAAACCATTCCCGCCAGCCAGTTAAAAGTTTAGTATTAAGTATTGATAATAATGAAAGAATCTCAACATTTAACAATATATGTGAAAATATTTTGGGTTATAGTAAGATAGAGGCATTAAATAAACCTATTTTTGATTTTTTAATACCGAATCGTTATATTGGTCAATGGAAATATCTAGTCGATTATTCACGAAAAAATAAGATAATGGATGACTTTAAACTTCCATTGTTGACCAAACAAGGTAAAGAAATTTGGGTTTGCTGGAGTAGTTTTCCTATTAAAAATGATTATAATGTTATTGTAGATATTAGTCTTGTTGGAAACTTGATCTCATCTTGGAAAGAATCTAAAGAACCTTTAATTGAATTTTCTGAGTTCGAAAAAAAGGAAAAAACAGTTGATAACCTTTTAGAAGATCAAGTTATAAATGGAAGATCTAGGAATTATGAAGAACTTAACGAAATGATTAAAAATTTAAAAAGAAAAAATTCAGAATTAGAGGGAAAAAATAGAAATTTAGAAAAAAATCTAAAGGATCTTATAATTAGCTTTGAACATCACACGAAAAAGGAAGATAGGAAAAAAAGATTAGAGAATTTAGTTGGCAAGACCCCCTTTTCATTTTCTGAATTAGTTGGCGGTAAGAAAAGAAAGCAAGAATTTGAAAATATGAAAATCAATTTGGATGAGCGTGAGAAATTATTAATCGAACTCGAATCCAGTCTTGTGAAAGATAAGACAAAAATTAATGAGCAAGTAAATGATTTTAGGAAATGGCGTAAAAAACTTGAATTCTTGGAGGAAGAGATCGATAATAGGCATAAAGAACTTTTATCGCATGAGAAACTGATAACTGATAAAATTAAAGCTTCAGGTGATATCTCTATTAAAAGTCAGAAAGAAGAGGATTTTATTGAATATCATGATATTCTTGATAAAATCCCTGATTCTGCTGTTGTTATCCATAGAGGAATTTTAAAACAGGTTAATGATTCTTTCGCAAATTTAATTGGTTATGATATTAATGAAATATTGGACAAGAGCCTTTTTGATTTTGTTATTCTCGAAGATCTTTCAGAGGCTCAAGAATATTATTTAAATAGATTGATGGGTGTTGATGTCTCTGCTTATGAGACTACTTTATTGACCAAGAACAACAATAAAATATCAGTTGAAATTAATACTAAACCAACTTTTTTTAATGGAAAAAAAGCAGAGATTGCTGTCATTAAAGCTTTGAAGAGTAAAAAATGAGAAAAAAAAATTTAAAATAAAAAATTATAGAGAGGGTTTATCAATCGTATTAGTCTAGTTTTATGATTCTCATTGAGAATACCGATGGTACTGATATATCATATTCTGATTTAATACCTATCTCTGGTGATAGTGATCCTAATACTGTTTCTCTTGGCAATAATCCACCAGTATCGATTATAGCGGTTAGATTGACAAGTAATATTGCTCTGTCTCCACTGTTCATACCATAGGTTCTTGTGATAGAACCGTCGGGATCATGTATTGCGATCACACCGAAGTATATATTTGAGGTATTGTCAAGTATTGTGTAACTTGACCCTGATTCAACTGGTGTATAGAAGACACTTTTGTTGTCTAAATTAACGGTTTGTACAAGTGATTCATTTAGTTTAAGGATAGTTAGGTTTTCGTGTAGAACTGTTAATGTACACAAGCTTAGATCTATATATTTTGATCCTGCTCTTGGTCTGACAGTGAATGCGAGATATTGAATTATTGATCTATTGGCATCTGTGTAACCTGTAACCTGTTCTATTGCTATTCCACCGGATACTTCTTGTATAGTTGAAAGACCTACTGATTTTGCTCTTGACTGCAAGGTTTCACCAGTATTTATTAATACACTTGCGGCTACAGCTGCAACTAATATCATAGCTATGAAAACAATAAGTGTACCAATTCCAACCATTGCTTCGTTATCATTATTAATATTTCTTCTTTCAATGTTGATTTTATGTTTTTGTGCGGGTTTTATAGCAATGATTGTATTTATCCTTAGACATCCTAATCCTTGTTCAGAATTTACTAAAACAAAACCATCTTTATAGTCTACATCCTCAAGGATGCCGGTTACGACATTTGCTCTATCTTCGCCAGGTTCTTTTGTAACAATTTTACAGTGCTTTCCTACCAGCCTTTCCATATATTTTTTTTCCATTCTTCACCACCTTTCCTTCGTTTCAATGCCATTTTTTGGCACGTCAATACTTTACATGCATATTGTTCTCAATTGACACTATTTAAAGCTTAGCCGTTGGAATGTCAAAAGGAAAAAAAGTCTGGAAGACAAAAATCACAAATTGACATTTTTACAAAATCGATGTTTAATATGTATAAAATAGGAGAAAATCTAAAATCCTATTGATCCAGAAGAAAATATTTATAGATAATAAATGTATAATAAGATTTATATATAATATATCCCTAAATTTACCCTGTAAACAGGGGCAAAATGGGCAAATTGATTACAACGGGACTAACGAGCTTATTACTGCTAATAGCACTAATGTTAATAGGGATTACAGTAGCATCAATTTTAACAGATCAGACTACAGGAAGTTCCTCAGAGAAAGATTTGGAACAAATCACAGAAGAAACAATAGATGAGATATCAACATATCTTCTAATAAAAGATCAAAAAGGAAAATATAGCGAAATTAATGGTGAACAAAAGATAGATAAAATTGCATTATGGATAACACCACTTTTTAATCAAGAGATAGATTTATCACAACTTATTATTCAACTGAATAATGGTGAAACTGTAATTTTTCTGGTATACGATGGTAATTCAGTTATTTTGGGACCAAATTCTATATTTGATCATCCAATTTGGAATAATATGAATGGCAATAATTTTGGATTTATTTCAATAGTTGATATGGATGAATCCTTAATTAGTTATGATACATTTAACGATTGTACAGATAATGCATATATAGTTTTTAAATTACCAGAATTCATGACTCTTAGTAAACATGAAAAAATTATTGTTACTATATTTCTTTCAACTGGAATTACTAGAACAATAGAATTGAAGGCACCATTGCCAATAAAATCAATAGTTTCTTTTGATTAATCTTCATCAATTTCTGTTTCAAAATCTAATTTTTTTGTTTTTAGAGGATCACTATTTGCACCAAGAAATTCATTAATCTCTTCATTTGGGGAAAGATTTTCTTTCCAGGATTCAGTGGGCCCTTCCTGAGTTGGTATAACACTTTGTAGTTGAGTTTTTCTTCTTTCCAGCTCGTTTTCCACCATCTCAAGAGCAGATTTATTCTCTGAAATTTTTATTTTTATATCATCAAGCTCATTTATAAGAAAATTCTTTTCTGTAAATTTGTCTTGGTTTTCTATCATTCGGTTTTTGATTTCGTTTATGATTTTGTTTCTCAGTTCTATATCTGTTTTCATTGATTCAAGGTCGTGATTTCTGTTTTCAAGTTCAGTTCTAAGTTCTAAAATATTTTCTTTTTTATTATCAGTTTCCTGTTTTACTGTTTCCAAATCAAAAACCAGGTGTGTAATTTCATCTTGCTGTCTACTTATTAGATTATTTCTATATACAATGTTTTTCTCTTTCTCTTGTAATTCCTTTTTTAGTTGTTGTATATTATCATTTTTTATTTTTTGATCCATTTCGAGTTCATTTAAAAGGAGATTATTTTCAGTAAATTTGTGCTGGTTATCTAGCATTTGATTTTTGATTTCGTTTATGATTTTATTTCTCAGTTCCATATCTGTTTTCATTGTTTGAAGGTCATTTTGTCTTTCTTCTAGTTCTTTATGCAAATGTTGAATCTTTTCTTCTTTTGTGTTCAGATTTATTAGATTTTGCTCTAGTTTATTTCTAATATTGTCTGTGTTAGAATGTTTTTCTAACAGATGCATTTGTTTATCCATTAATTGTTGGGTTACATCTTGAATTATATTGTTTCTTGATTCCATATCTATATATAATGATTCCAGCTCTTGTTCTTTTTTTTCAAATTCTGTTTGTAATTCATTTATTTGTTGTTGTTTTTGTAATTTTTCCGTTTTGTTCTGTTTTAGTTCTTCGTTTAGTTTTATTAGGAGGGTGTTTATATATTCTGGATTGTTTTTTCTATCTTCAAGTTCTTCTCTTAACTGTTCAATATCATCTTCTTTTGTTTTTAGAAGAGTTTTTGTTTGAACAAATTCCTTTTCTAAATTATTAGCAAAATCAGTTTTTTCTATTAATTGAATAAGGTTATCTTGTAGTTGCTTGTGAATATCTTCTATTATTTTTCCTCTGATTTCTAATTCTTCTTGTTTATTTTCCAGTTCTTTTTGTAATAATTGAAGCTCATCTTTTGAACTTCTTTCTAAAATATTATTTTCAGGCTCTCTATTTGGAAATTTAATGTCATTGGATTTCTTCTGATTTCTTCTGAACTTTCTAAAAAGAGACATCTTTAGATTCAACTCCCAGCCTTTTCTAGATCACGGCTTCCCTCCAAAGAAAGTAATGGGTCTCTCTATTCTTTAAGATTTCGCATAAAAAATTTATTTTATATTTCTTGTAAAAACTAGAATCTCCTCTAATAAGTTTGTACCAATTTATTAAAAAAGGATATTAATCTTATTTAAACAATGTATTAGTATCTGGTGGTATTGTAAATATACTTACGATTATCACTAAAAACAGTGAAATAAAGAATGCTGGTAGCATTCCAGGAATAATCAATTCTGAGGATAACGAATTTGAAAGAATATTTGCAACTCCTAACTTATCCCAAATTATAACAGTAACTGTTCCTGATATCATACCTGCAATTGCACCCCACTTAGTTGTACGCTTCCACCAAAGAGAAAGTATGATAAGCGGACCGAAAGATGCAGCAAGACCGCCCCATGCAAAAGCAACCAGAAAGTATATTACTCCTCCTTGAAGTGCTAACAAAAAAGCAACTACTGATAGTAAAAGAACCGAAATTCTGCTATAAAACAATAATTTCTTCTGACTTACATTTGGATTTATTAGTTTGTGATAAACATCTTCGACAACAGATGAAGATGCAACAAGAAGTTGAGAATCTGCTGTAGACATGATTGCTGCAGTAATAGCTGCAATTACAACACCTGCGGCCCACTCAGGTAAAAGATGCATTGCAAGAAGAGGCATCACCTTCTCAGGATCAGGTAGTCCCTTAAATAAAGATAAACCAATAATTCCAATTAGTACTGCACCCCAAAGACTGATTATAACCCAAGTCATTCCGATAAGTGTACTGTTCCAAATTTTTTTCTCATCCTTAATGGCCATGTATCTG
>CAZHIY010000056.1:0-10904 GCA_964533085.1 uncultured Thermoplasmatales archaeon
CACTAATGTTGCCATCATCCCAGTCAAACTTATAGTACACTTGTTCACCGTCAGGTTCGATAGCAGAAGTTGAGAAGGTAGTTTCTATATCTCTAATCCATTCATTTGGACCTTCTGGAACAGAAGGTGTCCCCGGTGGATCACTTCCGTGCCACAAGGAAAAAATTTCTCCAATTCCTTCTGGATAATCTCCATATTGTGGGCTTTCTGATTGAGCGTCATGAGCTTCTGCAAAAATAAAAGCCTCATCCATAGTAACTTTACCATCTTGATTATAATCAGCATCCACAGGTTCTCCAAAAGCATCCTCACCCTTAACGGCAGCTGTCCAATAAAACACATATTCATCATACAAAAGATTTTGCATTGCCCATGATAATTCATCATGGCGACATGAAGAAGAGGCAACAATTGGACCTGGAGGAACTACAACATCGTCTAAATATCCTCCTGAATAACATGGTTCAAATGTACATATTATTTCACAATCTGGTAAATCATCTAAAAGACTGGCGAAATGATCATCTGCTAATTCCTCCATATTCCAAAGATTAAAAATAGAATCCCATCCACCATAGCTATTTCCGTGATCAGTGGTAAAAATAAATAATTCGCCTCCTCCACTTAAGGTGTTAACAAGTTCCTCAAAAACCAAATCTACATTTGATAAAATGCAGGAATACATAATATCTTCATCACCATCGCCATCTAAATCTGGATCTGAATTTTGGCCATTTGATTGATCTGCGGCGGGATCTAATCCATCTGAGCAAAGGACAATTATGTTTTCATCAAGAAAACCATAAACATCAACCAAAGCAATGTAAATATTTGATAGATCATTCCAGTATCTAACATGATTATTACCAGAGTTATACCCACCATTCATAAGCACAGCAAACCTTGAATCTGATTTACTATTCATCAAAGGTTGTGTTTTTCCTTCAATTCTTGGAGCCCTCCTATTTTGTGCTGATTTAAATATATCTCCAGCAACTGTTTCAATCATTTGGTAATCGGCAAAATTATTTGGTGGATATATATCATCCTTTACAATAAATTCCTCTGTAGTCACAGATAAGAAAATGTATTTTACAGGATGAAATAAATTTGCCGTAGGAAAAAGATCAATATAAGTTATGAATCCTTTTTCAGGCGCATCTATGATATGGTCTTTTGTGCTAAAGATTTCTTCACCTTTCTCAACAGGTCCCCAAACATAAATGAAAACTTCATCTTTGTCAATAGATAATTGATCTACAACATAATTTGCAGCTTCTTCGCAATTTGTAATTGATGGATATGCTAGAGTTAAGTTTGTATAGGTAGTTAATATTAGAATAATTGAAATAATACCTGCTTTTAATAATGAGTTAATTTTATTTTGTTTCTTCAAAATCTTCACCTTAGCGAACTATTACTTATATAATATAATTTAATTATTTAAAATATTGCCAATATTTTAACAGTATTTTTATAAAAATATTAAAAGTTGAAGTTTTTCTAATTAGCATTTTAATTAGCTTGGTTTTAAAAATTAAACCTAAATCCATATATAGATTAAAAACAAAATTGATTTTTTTATTGAAAAAGAAATGTATAAAATAGGGGATTTTTATTATATATATAATTTAATTAAGAGCAATTTTGGCAGACGAATAGAGTTGTATTACGAAGGATTAATACCTTTTGAATCTAAGGCGAGAAAGATGGAGCATAAATTAAAAAATTTCAATGAGAAAAAGTTAGATGAAAAAAATTTTTCTTACATATTAGGTGTTGATATTGGTGGGACAAATACAAATCTTGCCATTGCAGGTGTTAAAAACTTGAAACCAATTCTACTGTTTTCACACAATTATAAAACTAAAAGGTTAGATTCACTTGTACCTGCGATAGAAAATATTCTAACATATGCTAATAACAATTACAAAATAGAGATTGATTTTGCTTGTATAGGTGCTGCAGGAATTGTCTCTCCTGAAAATGATTTTGTACAATTAACTAATGCTAAATGGAATGTAAGTTCTAAAGAATTGATAAATAAAACATCCTTAAATTCAGTATTCATTATAAACGATTTTCAAACAATTGGATATGGTTTAAACCTTCTTAATCATAATAATAAAAATGATATTTTTCAGGTAAGACATGGTAAAAGCGACATGAATATGTCAAAATCAACCAAAGCAATAATTGGTGCAGGAACTGGCCTTGGAAAAAGTATTTTGAACTATGATGAACATTTTAATGCATACATACCAATACCAAGCGAAGGTGGACATGGAGATTTTCCGGTTCAAAGCGATTTTGAGATGAAACTTATAGAATATATCAGGAAAATAAGTGGAATATCACAATCACTAAGCTATGAGGAAGTACTTTCAGGAAGAGGTATAGAAAACATATTTTTATTTCTCAGATATAAAGAAGAATTTAAAGAAACTCAATATACAAAAGAAATTGAAAATGCTGTTGACAGAACTCCTCTTATTTCAAAATATAAAGATTTAGACAAAACATGCAAAGAGACATTTCGTCTATTTACGAAATTTTATGCAAGATGTGCTAAAAATTTTGTCCTTGATACTCTTTCCAGAGGAGGACTTTATATTGCAGGAGGGATTGCTGCAAAAAACAAAGAAATCTTTTCATCAAATGCTTTTACCGTTGAGTTTGAAAATGCTTATAATCGAACCGATTTGTTAAAAACAATCCCTATTAATGTTATTGTAAATTATGACGTGAGTCTTTATGGCGCATGTTACGCTGCTATTTATAGATTATTTAGTAAAAAATCATAAGAATAGCAAAATTATAAATTGATGATCTGTAATCCGAAATAAAGGTGGAGGCTAAAAAATGAAAATCTTTATTGACTCAGCTAGACTTGATGAGATAGATCAAGCGTTTAGTTATGGAATAATCGATGGCGTTACAACAAATCCATCATTATTAAAAAAAGCAGTGGATAAACTACAAGAATCTGGAGAGAAAACAACTATTGAAGAATATCTTAAAAAGATATTAAAAACTGCAAAGGGCACACCAGTTAGTTTAGAAGTAACCGAACTTAAACAAGAAAAAATGATTGATCAGGGTAAAAAGTTGTATAAGATATTCAATCCAATTGCAAATAACGTTAATATTAAGATTCCTGTTAATCCTTCATTTCCTGATGAAAAGGGAAGAGATTTTGAAGGAATTCAAGCAGTGAAAAGTCTATCAAAAGCAGGAATTCCTGTAAATTGTACATTGATCTTTACTCCTGAGCAAGCATTGCTTGCTGCAAAAGCCGGTGCAAAATATGTCAGTCCCTTTGCAGGTAGGATAGATGATTTTATCAGATCAAACAATAGTATATCTTTTAAAAAAACAGATTATTTTCCTGCTGAAGGATGGGAAAAAAATAATGAAATTCTTGATGATAATGGAATTCTATCGGGTATTGATTTAATTGCCCAAATAGTAGATATTCTTTCTATTTATGATTTAAAAACCGAGGTTATTGCTGCATCTATTAGAAACTCAAGACAAGTAAGAGAATCAGCCCTTGCTGGAGCTGATATTGCAACATTGCCAGTTGGTGTCATTATGCAGCTTCTTGTGCATTACAAAACATGGGAAGGAATGAAGAAATTTACCGATGATATTATACCTGAATATGCTGAATTAACACGAGATAAATAGTATGAATAAGAAAATTATACCTGCAATTATTGCAAAAAATCAAAACGAACTGAATGAGAGATTGTTAAAAGTAGTAAAGTATGTTGACATAGTTCAACTTGATGTAATGGACAATAAATTTGTTCCAAATACCTCACTGTTCTTTGATTTCTCCTTACCTAAAACAAAATGCTTGTTTGAAGCACATTTAATGGTACAAGACCCTGAAGAATGGATAGAAAGAAATGGAAATAAGGTTGATACAATCCTTGTTCATTTTGAGTCAAAATATGATCCAGAAAGTATCATTGATCTTGTAAAAAAAAGAGGGAAAAAATTTGGTTTTGTATTAAACCCTGAAACACCTGTTGATAATATTTCTAGTTTCATTGATGATTTGGATCAGGTACTTATAATGACTGTAAATCCTGGTTTTTATGGTAGCCCCTTCCTGCCTGAAATGCTTGAAAAAATCCGAGAGCTAAAAGAGATGAAAAAAACACTTGATATCGAGGTTGACGGTGGAATCACTGATAAAACAATTGGACTAGTTGATAAGGCAGGAGCAAATATGTTTGTTTCTGGGTCATATATCGTGAAGGCAGAAAACGTTGATGAGGCAATTGATAACCTAAAAAATAAAATCTCTTTTTCTAAAAATCTATTTATAAAAGATATCTGATTTGCACTTAAGGTGAGATATGTCAAATAATCAAACTCTTAGTTATTATATAGGAGCATTAATCTTTAGTTTAATAGGTGGTATTTTATTACTTGTTATGGATTTTGGTGGTTGGTATGCATATAATGATTATGCAGGTGTCCGTTCCTGGGGTTATATTGGTTTTTATGAACTTCCGTCTGGATTAATCTTCTTAATTCCTGCAATTTTTCTTTTTTACTGCACATGGCTATCTTAAAAGCATTACAAAATATAGATAAAACTCCAAATAAAAAATCAATACGTATGGGATTCTATTTATCATTATTTGTTTTCTTACTTGCATTAATTGGTGGAATTATATTCATTTTAACACTTGGAGATGTAACTGATTGGTGGTTTGATGGAGCATTCTATGGTGGGCTGTTGGGTGGATTATTAACATCAGTTTTTTTATACTTTGTGTTGAAAAATATTGGTTAATCTAATATTAATATCCAAATTAATGGATGCGATATAATCAGTAAATATTTGTCTATTGAGGATTATATAAAGGATCAGGAAGAATGGAAAAGAAAGTTAGGGTCTTAATTATGTGATTTTGTAAAAAACTATGAATATAATAAGTTATACATATGCTTTTTAGCAATCAAAAAAAAGGTAAGAAGGTTATTTGTTTGTCTTAGTATAATTCTAATATTGTATTATGTAATCAAGACCGTATTTGTCTAAATTGGGTGCATAGTCCCAAAGTGATTTCCCGAACACCATGCTTATTAGAGCGTCAATTATCGGACGTGTGAATCCAAATAAACCTATAAGACCATATCTTTGGAATGCATTTGACCAGGTTTTTGTTAGAACATCTCCGGGAGTAGGTTCTCCAATTATCTCCTTTGGAATTTTCCAAGTGATAATACCAGTTGATTTATCATAGGTTCCTTCGTCAATTTCAATATAGTTTGACCCACCACCTGGAGCTTTATTATTATACTCCCCTGCGGTCCATAATTCAAGTCCTATTATATGCAAACCGATGAAAAAGCCACATGCATATTGGATTCCATTGTATTCCCAAAAAACTGCAAAGGTTTGTTGGATTTTATTTTGTTGGGGGTTGTTTATTTTCATATGGACAAATAAATAATTCGACTCATCGGATTTCTCTGAGAACCATACCGAGTTAATATCAATATTTCCAAAAGCATCTCCCATATAGTCAGAGATTTCTGGATTTTCCTCATCCCCAGCCATTGCTGTCATAGGAAGAACAGTTGTAGTCAACAGAATAAAAATAAATATTCCAATTATTTTTTTCATCTTTCATACCTCCTTCCTCTATAGAATTACATCTGATTACTACTATATAAATACTGTGCTAATAATTATCACAAAATTAAGAAATAATAAAATTTAAAAAAGGCCATATTTCAAAAATTTAAAATTATTACCATAACAATTATAGAAAAAAAAGTTAGGATAAAAAAAATTTATCCGATTTTTTTAATTATATCTTATGTAAAATTAATATTTTATTGTATAATCTGCTCCATAACCTGCCCAATCTTTTGCTGCTTCACCACCGAGTGGAATTGTTGCAGGTTCAAAAATGAACCTTAGACCTGTCCATGCATCAGTTTTTGTTAAGATATCTCCTGGTTCAGGGTTTCCAATTATACTTTTTGGTGTTTCAAATCTTACAATATTATTCTCTATTTCAAAAGATCCGCTGATATCATAATATTTTCCCCATCGGCCGATGGTTCGACCAGCAAAAAAGCCTTGAATTTCACCGTTTGTATGGACATGTACAGCTGCAGCATAACTTTTATCATTGAATTTCCAATGCATTGCATATATTGTTCTTTGATTAATGAACTCTAGATTTTTTAATTCAATAGCTAAATATAAAATATCTTGTTGATCAGGATTTTCATAGAACCATGCAGATGTTATATCCATGAAATCAAAGGTTTCTATGTCAAAGATTTTTAAGGTTTTAAAAAAATTGAATATAATTGGTTTTCTTATAAACATACCAAAAAGGTCATCTGTTTCATCCACTATCTCAGGATTTTCTTCATTACCAGCTAAAACAGTATCTGTAATTGATAGGCCTGCGGTAATCAACAGCATAAAAATTGAAATTACAATTATTTTTCTCATATTTTTTACCTCCCTTTATAAAAAATAATTTATTACTAGTATATAAATTCTATGTATGTTATCATAAAAAAATAACAAAAAAATTTAACACATATTTTTTTCATAGAATTGTTTGAATTATAAATATAAAATCTAATATATTAAGTATCTAAGATATATTTAAACAAAACTAATTTTAAACAAAAGAATATATAATATAATTTATTTTTATATTGGGAAAAATTTTATTAATATGTAATATATTAATTTTCTTTGGAGTAACATATGAATATTAAATTTTTTTTGAATTTAAGTCATATCAAATTATATTCTAAATCTAAATTAAGAGTAATTTTTATTATACTTCTTATATTCGAGTCCTGTTTTACAGTTGAATCATTGTCTCAAAAGATTGATTTGATTAATGAACAGTCTATAATGATTGATGAAGGTCAAATTTTATATTCACCACTATTTAGCACAAACACATATTTAACAGAAAGTACTGGAACGTTAAATCACACATGGCATAGTAGCTATTTTCCAGGTGTAGCAGTTAAGTGGTTAGGTGATGGGACAATACTTCGTACAATAAGAACTGGTGGAGGTCCTGTTATGGGTGGAGCTGGTGGTGGTGTTCAAAAAGTAGAATGGGATGGAACCGTCGTTTGGGATTTTCGATACAATACTAACGGTTTAAGAAGTCATCATGACATAGAATTATTACCCGATGGTAATGTGCTTATGATTGCTTGGGAAACAAAAACACGTGCTCAAGCCATTGATGCAGGTAGGAATCCAAACTATGTTTCTTATCAGGGATTAATGCCTGATCATATCATTGAAGTTAAACCAACAGACCCAGAAAGTGGCGATATTGTTTGGGAATGGCACTTATGGGATCATTTAATCCAGGATTATGATCCTTCAAAAGCAAATTATGGTGCAATTGGGGATCACCCGGAATTAATCGATATTAACTATGCAACTTCACAACAACTAGATTTTACACATGTAAATTCTATTGATTATAACGAAGAGTTTGATCAAATTTTACTCAGCGTCCGTTATTATAATGAAATTTGGATTATAGATCATAGTACAACTACAGAAGAAGCAGCAGGTCATACTGGAGGAAGTAGTGGTATGGGTGGTGACCTTCTGTATCGTTGGGGTAATCCACAAGTTTATGATGCAGGAACAACAAGTGATGAGAAATTTTTTAATCAGCATGATGCAACATGGATAGATGATGATTTACCGGGAGTTGGAAACATACTAGTTTTTAACAATGGAGCAAACCGTCCTGGTAGCAAGTATTCAAGTGTTGATGAAATTGTTCCACCTGTTGATGATAATGGTGAGTATTATCTCGAGGAAGGTTCTGTATATGGACCTGACGAACAAACATGGGTATATACTGCTAATCCCCTTACAAGCTTTTATTCTCAAAATTGTGGTGGTGCTCAAAGATTTAAGAGCGGTAATACACTTATTACTAATGGTGATACTGGAAAAGTTTTTGAAGTTACTCCTGAAAAAGAAACAGTTTGGCAATATAATACTGGAAGTTCATTATTCAAAGCTGAATACATACCACCTAAAGCACAAGAACCACCAGAGCCTAATAATCCTGATTTAGATTGTTCTGGGAGTCTTTCATGGAGCAATATTAAACCAGGTGCAACAGTCAGTGGAAGTTTTTTAGTACAAAATATTGGAGATTCAGGATCCTTACTGAATTGGACAATTAATACTTCATTGATAGATTGGGGGAATTGGTCATTTAATCCCAACTCCGGTGAAAATCTTACACCAGAGGATGGACATGTAACTGTACAGGTATCGGTAGTGGCACCAAATGAAAAAGAATCTGAATTTTTAGGATATATTCGTGTTGAAAACAAGGACAATCCTGAAGATTTTGAATTAATTTCGGTTAATCTAGTTACTCCAGTAAATCATCATTCAGTTTTAAAAATAATTTATAAATTTCTAATTAGGTTTTTTAATACCTTTTGATTATTTAGAACCTTTCTTTTTTCTATATTTTATCAAATAATTAATACTATTCAAAAATCATAAATATCAAGAGAGAATGATCAATTATATTTATGAGAATATCAAGAATTTTTGCAATTTTTCAAATAATAATCGTAGTCTATATGATTTATAAAGAGATATCAACCTCATATACTTATAAACATTCAAGTGATATTATCTTGCCAACTATACTTTTTTTTGTTTTTCTAATCATAGGATTATACTTTAGAAAGAAAAGGAAAAAAGTATTTTGTAATCTATCACATCCTATATATATCAGAAAAACTTACTCTTTTTATTTTATAATTTAATAAATTTTTAAATGTTGATACGGACCTGGCGGGATTCGAACCCGCGATCTATAGCTTAGGAGGCTATCGCCCTATCCAGTCTAGGCTACAGGCCCAACAAAAATACACATAGAAGAATGATTATTAAAAATTTGGTGGAAAAAATCCTTATTGAGGTTCTCGGTATTCCATACTAAAAGAAGCTGTTGAAGAACTAGATATTGTTGTCTCTTTTTCACGAAGTTGACTTAATCTAATGGTTTCAAAATCAATTTCTTTCTTTTGAAGAAGTTTTGTTAGTCCTGGAATATGACCATCACCTACAATTGCAACAATTTTAGCATATTGTTCATTTGCTTGAGTTAATTGCTGAGCCATAAAATGATTTCTTTCATCAACCAAAACCTGTTTTATAGTAGGAAATCTCTCACCAATTCTTTCAATATAAGAATCAAAGTCATGTTCAATTTTCTTAAGTTCTTGTTCCACACGTTTTTTGCTAACAAAAAAGCCTCCAATTCCAGATAGCATTAATTTTAATTTTTCAGATAAAGACATTTTTCTAAGCATTTTCTTAAAAAGATTCTGAGCATTCATATCAATAAATGCGATAGGAAGTTTATTGCTATTAGCAAAACCTATTGCTGTAAGCATTTCTTGACCAGCAACTACTCCATATTCACTTGCCATTCCTTCTTGGAATTTTGATAGAAGTTTATAGATGAAAGGAACTTTTCTATCGTACTTCTTATAAGCTTCAGGATTTGCCTTTTTTGCAAGTAATGAATTATACCTTTGCTTATCAAGTTCTACACAGATAATATCAGGTCGTTTTTCATCGAAAATATCAAGAAGTTGCTGTGAAAGATTGAAAACATGCCCCGTTCCTATCAATATAATCATTGTTATCCCTATACCCAACAGATATAAAAGAGTATCCTGAACCTATAGATACGTTATGTACCCTCTTTCCAGTCGCCCATATATTTACGTTGTGTACTTGTTAATTCATCAATATCAATACCCATACTCTTCAATTTATGTCTAGCTATTTCTTGATCAATTTCTAATGGTACTGAATACACCTTTCTTTCAAGATTTTTGACTGTATTTTTATTTGTTAACCATTCTGCAGTCAAAGCTTGATTTGCAAAACTCATATCCATAACTTCACTGGGATGACCCTCTGCAGCTGAGAGATTTACCAACCGACCCTCAGCAAGTAAATAAATTGTACGACCATCTTTCAGATTATATTCCCTAACATTTGGTCGAATCTCATTATAATTTTTTGATATCTTATCTAAATATGGTACATTGATTTCATTGTCAAAGTGTCCACTATTAGCAATTATTGCTCCATCTTTCAATAAATCGATTATACCACTATCAATAACATGTTTATTTCCTGTAACAGTTATAAAAATATCACCAATTTTTGCTGCCTTTTTTATAGGCATTACTCGAAAACCATCCATAACTGCTTCAAGTGCACGAACAGGATCAACTTCTATTACAATTACATTTGCACCCATACCATTGGCACGCATTGAAACACCTTTTCCACACCAACCATAACCACCAACAACAACTGTCTTACCCGCAATTAATACCGATGTTGCACGAAGGATACCATCAATAGTTGACTGACCAGTGCCATATCTGTTATCGAAAAAATGCTTAGTCATAGCATCATTAACAGCAATAATTGGATATCTCAATTCTCCTTTATCGGCCATAATACGTTGACGATTAACTCCAGTGGTTGTTTCCTCTGTTCCAGCAATTACATATTGTAATTCTTTCTTTCTTTTAGTATGCAGTTGTGTTACTAGATCACTACCATCATCCATTGTAATATTAGGTTTATAATCAAGGACTTTATCCACACACCAATAATAATCTTTATTTGATACACCACGCCATGCATAAACAAAAATATCTTCTTTTGCTAGAGCTGCTGCTACAGCATCATTTGTACTTAGTGGATTTGAAGCACATAAAGTAACTTTTGCGCCCCCTACTTTTAAAGTTTTTACAAGAACAGCGGTTTCTTTGGTAACATGCAAGCAGCAGCCAATTGTAATATTTTTTAG
>CAZHIY010000057.1:0-10857 GCA_964533085.1 uncultured Thermoplasmatales archaeon
AATAAATTTATAGGTAACTGGAAAGGAGTTTCTTATTTTCTAAATGATACCACAAATGTAACACTCACTTTTTATAAAGATAATACTGCAAAACAAGAAGACGAGCAATCTCATATCCATTGGTTTAATTTCGAGATTGATGATGATTGTTTGAAATTAATGCTATCTGAACTACCCGCAGATTATGCTATTTGTTATAACTATGAATTCTCAAATAACAATACCGCCTTAACACTTACTAATGAGAGTCTTGATACCATAATACTTTACAAACAATAAGGAAATAATAATAATTCTAATAATTCCACTTATTAAGAAATTCCTCAGCTTTAGATTTCAGAGTTTTTCGAGAACTATCAAGTTGTTTTTCTATAAATGAGATAACCTTTTCTTTATTTTCAACCTTATCAAAAAACATATCAAAGGATATTATCGCTTGTTCTGTAATAACCTTCTTACACTCAGGTGTGAGATGAGGTGTTATTTTAATACTCTCAACTTTTAAAAGTTCCTTGGCAATCCGATTTACAAGATGAGGTTTTGCCAAAGCAATTTTACCAGAATGACCAACTAAATTTGCAACTGTAACCATATAGTCATTATTAATCAAACTATAATACCTATCAAAAACTTGATCAAATTTTTTATCCTTATCAACTTTTGTTAAATTTGCGATAATTGCCATTGATTGCCAAATTAGTATTCTATATTGGCTATCTAAAAGCTTTATAAAATAATCCATATATTTATACAATTTTTCTGGATTTTCTTGGCTAATATCCATCAAAACTTTCCCACAGCCATACCTAATAGCTGCTTTTGATGAACTCATACCATTTACTATCTCTGGCAGTAACTCATAATTATTTTTTACTTTCTTGGATAGGTCCTCTTTTGAGATCGTTTTATCTGCTAGTTTATCCACTAATTTTCCCATATGATACCTCAATATTTACTTGTATATGAAATTCTTTTTTTAATTATTATGGTATTCTTTGTTTATTAAGCGTAATTATTAAATATCAATAATAATATTCATTAAGTAATATCTTTAAATTTTAGAGCGGAGGTAAGAAATGAAAAATAAAAAAAATAGATTAGTAGGAGCTGGTGTTCTCATGATTTCTTTGTTGTTGATTTTATCATCTAGTGTGACAATTGCAAATTCAGTTGATAAAAATCAAACAGAAGCAACAGCAGTAATTGATACTGCAGATATGGAATACCCCATAAATGTTGAGTATAAGAGAGAAGTTTATGAGATTAGTAGTTCTCAAAGAGTCACTTGCTATGCAAGTAATCTTCAAAATGATCCAAATGACAATCTTGCATGGTTTTATTCAGATATTCCAGATGACTTTATTCATATAGCAGATATCTCGTCTGTAGATTTCCTTGGAGGTGGATGCTTTGTGGGAGAATTCGGAGATGACTCCTGGTGGGCTTGTGAGTATAGTGCAGTTGAAGACAGTAATATCTGGCAAATAGATGAAGAAACAGGTGCAATGTATCTGGTTGGAAATGCGGGTGTTGGTTTAAATGGTTTAGCATATGATCCTTCTACAGATACGTTATATGGTTGTGGAAGTTCAGACCTTTTCATCATCAATCAAGATACTGGTGATGCAACAACTGTAGGTGCATTTGGTACCGGGGGATTAATGATAGGAATTGCATGTGATAATGAAGGAAAAATATATGGAGAGGACTTAGGAACAGATAGTCTTTATGATATAGATCCTGCAACAGGCGCAGCTTCACTAATTGGCGCAATTGGTATTAACCTCAACTATGCACAGGATATAGCATATGATAAAGATCATGATATACTATATAGCACTGGTTACAAAGGAAGTACAAATGGTGGAGGAGCATTAGGAACACTTGATCTAAATGATGGTCATTATACCTATATTGGTGATTTTCCTATAGGTGTTAGCGGAGTTCCCTCAGAAGTTGCCTGTTTTGGTATTCCTTATGAAGTTCCAAATGAACCTCCAGAAGCTCCTGAAATAGATGGTCCACCTTCTGGACCCAATGGAGAAGAATTATGCTGGACATTTCATTCTGATGATCCAAACGGCGACCAATTAAAGTACTATATAGATTGGGGAGATGAATCAACAGATGAAACAGATTGTTATCCATCCTGTACACCAGTTGAAATGTGTCACATATACGAGAAACAAGGAAAATATACAATAACAGCTTATGCGAAGGAATGCCCAGATGGATTAGAAAGCGAAGATGGTACATTTGACGTTACAATACCAAGAGCTAGATCAGCTTATCATCCATTGCTCTTAAGGTTTTTCGAGCGCTTTCCAAATACCTTCATAATATTAAGGGCTCTCTTAGAGATTTAAAAATAATATAAATCTCCCTTTTTTTCTTTTTATTAAAACTAGTTTAAAATTAGAAAATATTATTCTTTATCAAAAACAAAAGCAAATAAAATCCATTCTTCTTTAAAATCAAAAGAACCATTAGGGATTTCTTGATTTATTCCATAGATAAATGCAGTAACATTATTTACAGTATTGACGTTTAATCTTATGGGAAAAAATCTAATTAAAACAAACTGTGCATGATTGAATTTGATTATTCCAATATTACCAAAAATACCTAATTGTCTTCCACTACTTGCATTTCCATGAACTAAAACCCTAAAAAAAAACCTAGGGATAATTCCTGATGGTTTAGAGGAATCTTGTAAAGTATCTTTTTGGTTATCTTGCGAAACTACACTTATTAGACAACTATTAGCTAGAAGAGTCACTATTATGAAAATTAACGTAATCCTCCCTTTCAATTTTACCAGCTCAATACGATATTTAATTTCTAGTATTTATAATTTATAGAAATTTTTTCTAAAATATAATTTTTTTAAAATCGTTATATTGTTATTTTAATTTATACTAAATTTAATGTAAGTCAAATTAAAAAATTACTTGTTTTTAAACGAAAACTATAAATATTTGATGTTATATACATATCACATAATGTTAGAAATATATAATAAAATGTTATTTCTAACAAATAATAAGTTAGATATGGATAATATATTAAAAAGGAGGTAAAAAATGAAAGATAAAATAGGAATTATTTTAGGAATTGGAATAGCAGTTGCTGTGTTGACTACAATATATTTTTACTTGAAATCTGCAGGTAACATTGACTTAAGTGAAATATTATTTATAGGTATTGTCTTAATTTTAGTAGCTTCTGCATTCTATATATTATGGGACAGAATAAAAAACATAAAAAAAGGCCTACCTGCACAAGATGAAAGATTAAAAATAACAAATTATAAAGCATGTTACTATGGATTTATTGCATCGATATGGAGTGCAGTTGGTGCACCATTAATTTCAGGAATAATATTTGATCATGAACTTTCAGGACATCACGTTACAGCAGTTGTCGTATTATGTGGAGGAATAGCATTTATGATATCTTACATTTACTTAGCCTGGAAAGGGGACTAAGTATGAAAACACGAATAAAGGAACTTAGAGCTCGATATGATCTAACACAAGAAGATCTTGCAAAAAAGGTAGGAGTACGAAGAGAAACAATTTTATTTATTGAAAAAGGAAAATACAATCCCTCTCTGAAACTTGCCTATGACATTGCAAAAGAATTGAAAACAACAATTGATGAATTATTTATTTTTGATAAAGATTAAAAAATGAAAAAAAAGATAGATATATCTATCTATATGTAGTTTCTTTCAATTCACCTTTGACATCTAACATGATTTCAGGTGTACTTATATTTGCTAAGGCTTTAATATAATTACCAGCTGAAGGTGCATAGTATAAAGAACCCAATAATCCCTGGAAGAATTCAATATTGTATGCTGTATAATTTTTCCCTAAAACAGTTATCTGCTCTTCTTTTGCAGTATACATAAGCATGGGTAGAGTAACATTTTGTTCAAGATAAATTTCCTCTGGAACATCACTTAAAAAAGAATGAAGGATTTTCAGAACGATTGATTCCACTCTTAAGCTTGTATAAAGAGCTGTTTCAGCAATAATTCCTTGCTTTCCATCATAGAGTGGGAAATCAATAAGTGGTCTTGGGATATCTTGAATAATTTTTATTGTAATTGTCAAGGGAATTGGAATAGGTATTGGTAGTACAAAAGGATGTTCTAACAATAAGGCTATTGATTTTATTACTATATTTGCTTCTGAAGCTGCTAAATCAGCTTGACGGATTTCAAGATCACCTGAGACTTTTGTAATAAAAAGAATTCCTCCAAGAGTTGTCCCTGCACCATCATTATAATCAAATATCCCAGCGATATTTCCAGAAAGACTCATTTGATAAGATGTTGCTGTTTGTCCCATAACACTAATTAAAAGGTCATTTAATGATAGATCCAATGACATAACTTGACCTGTTTGATTAAGTTGAAAATTTAGTCTTCCAATTTCATATCTCCATGAATTACCATTTTCCCATATTGGTACATCATCATCTAAGCTTATGCCATCTATCTCTGTTGTGATATTATATGCTAATCCTGACATACTGCACATCAATAATGTACATAATACTAAACTAACTAATCGTTTCATATAATTCTACCTTCCTAAGGGACAATGGTTTTTATTGTTTATATATAATTTGGTGATTTATATATTTTTAAAGCTCCTAATAAAAAGAAAAGAGGGTATTAAAACCCTAAAAGATTCCTTAAAAATGGGAACGCATTTGGAAATCTCTCGAATAACCTGAGGAAAAATGGATTATGAACAGCTTTGTTTCTTGGTGTTAGAAGATACACATCAATCTCACAGGAGTCACTTGAATCGTCAGAATTGATCACCTTTACTATTCCAGTAAATTCTGTTTCTTTATCTGTTGGTACGACAACTTCTACATCAACTGTTATTGAATCTCCAAGAGGAAGGCCAGTACCACTTTCTGGAGTAAATGTCCATTCACCCCATTCTGGATATTCTGAAACTTCCCAGTTAAGTTCTGATCCAGGTTCACCCTGGTTTTTCACAATGAAGCTGCCCTGTACTGTACTTCCACCAGATACCTCTTCCCATCTTAATTCTCCCTCACAGAATAAATTAGATTCATATCCAGGGATGTACTTGTAAACTCCACCAGTATACTCATCTTG
Organism: uncultured Thermoplasmatales archaeon; assembly: GCA_964533085.1. Taxonomy (GTDB): domain Archaea; phylum Thermoplasmatota; class E2; order DHVEG-1; family DHVEG-1; genus SG8-52-3. The sequence goes on from CAZHIY010000057.1 coordinate 5,147, forward strand.
ACTGAAAGAACCAGCCCAACCTATAATACCTTCTACCCAGGTTGTAGCAAACAATTGGATTCCAGATACTTCAGTCCATTCTATCCAGGTATGACCACCATCAATGCTATATGAAGCTCCTTGATATGTAGGATCACTTGAATATACACCAGTACTTATGTATAAATTATCCGTACCTGGTACATACTCAAAATCACCAGAATAACAAAGTCCAGTTTGAGCTATCATTGTCCAGGTTTCACCACCATCTGAGGTTTCGGCAATAATTCCTTCTGTTGATTCACGCTTATCCATTGCAAGACCATTATTTTGATCCTTGAATCGAATATCTACCCAACAACCACTACCAAATGGAGTATCTGCAACAGTCCAATGGTAACCTTTATCTATTGATTTGAAGACACGTCCTCTATCAGCTGAATATTGAGTACCCCACCAAACAGTATCTCCGACAACATCATAATAACCAACAGTACCATACTCACCTGCGCCTAAAGGTTCAGGAATATTTTCCTCTGGAACTCTTACCCAATTATCACCGCCATCAGTTGTTGTATACATCTCATAATACCCATCAACTGGGTCACCCTGGCAAAAACCATTATTTTCATCCCAGAAATGAACTACATTTGGAAAAGATCCAGTGCTATTATAAACTGCACTATCTTGATGAACCCATGTACTTCCACCATCGGATGTTTTCCAAATACCTTGAGGATTACCAGAATGCATCGCAATCCATGCAGTATTTTCATCAATTGCATAAATCATAGCGATTCTTCCATCATCTGGTGCTTCGCTTATAATATCTGCAAACCACTCATCACCACCATTTGTAGTTTTAGTAAATTCTCGACAAGGATTAGTACCAAGTGTTCCATCATATGCAGCAGCCCAAACAACATTTTCATCAACTGCATGCATAAAAGTTAAACCTCTGCTTGGCTCCCAAAAACCTGTAGCCTGTTCAACCCATCCAGGGCCCTTTAATAATAATCTTAAAGGGTCATTTACCATATTTTGAGGTTTTATGACATCACATTGGTTAATCATTGCTGACGCTGGCATCACAAAAGCAAAAACTATAGCAAAAATTATAGTTGCTTTCAATATATTTTTTCCAATTTTTTTCATTTTTCATCTCCATATAAAAATGTTTTATATAATTTATATAATAATGTATTAAAATATAAAGTTAACGAATTTCAATACGTAAACTCCAATATCATAAATTTAATTTATTTTCAATGTTAATGTTAATAAGCAACTGATTTTAAAGTATGACTCATTATATAAAAGATAAAAAATAAAATAAAAAAAGAGGGGCTAATTTTATAGCCCTAATAGCTGTCTTAATACCGGGAATGCATTTGGGAATCGCTCGAAGATCCTGTAAAATAACGGGAAATTCACTGTCTTACTTCTAGGTGTCAAAACATACACATCGATTCTACAGAAATCACTAACATCATTAGAGTTGACAACTTTTATGTCGCCAAAGAATTCAGTTTCTGAATCAGGTGGCGCTACAAAAGACACATCAACCGTAACAGGCCCAGCTTCCGGTGTAAGTCCAGTTCCACTTGCAGGAGTAAAAGTCCAATCAGAACCCCAGTCAGGATACTCAGTAACCTCCCAATCAAGCTCAGAACCAGAATCACCAGCATTCTCAACAGTAAAACTGCCAGAAACAGTAGCACCAGGAACAACATCTTCAGATCTAAGCTCACCAGCACATATTAGATCAGGGAAACTCGGCCAACCCTCGGATAAAGACATACCATCGTAATAGACCTCAGTAGCAGCATTTGCAAAAAGATCTACCGCAGCAATATTTAAGATACCAAGACCGTCATTATTTGGTCCTGCTGTCCACGCCTTCTCAATTAAAAGTTGTCCACCATAATAGAGCTTGAATAAGTCTGCATCAAGATCAATTAATGTGACCAAATCAACCCATTGTCCTGTTATCAACGGTAAATTAAGGACATCGTGTTCTGATTCGACAATCTGATTCAATGAATCAAATCTCAACTGAATAGCCCATTTATTTTCCTGTCCAGCACCATCTAAATAGTCGCTTAACAAGATAAAATATGAGTTACCCGAAAAGTCTACTGGTATATACTGATATGCAGTGTATGTCCATTTACCTGCTGTGTATCCTGTGTACTCATGTACCAAATCTACAGCATCTACAATTTCCACTGATTTTACACCATCGTAAGCTTCGGTATCAACAACATACGCACCAGCTGCTGGATCACCGTCCCAGCCTTTCCAGCCACCATCTGCAGGATCTGACGCATTATCTAAGAAATGCCCAACAGCATAACCTTCAAAGTCATCAGACCAACTTCTGCCCAATGGTAGAACACCTTTTTCCATAGACATACTGCTAACACTAGAACCAAAAGCAGCTACAACAAATAGGACCACTAATCCTATCACCGACATCTTGCTTAAAAGCTTTTTATTCATTTTTCCAATTTCACCTCCCTTTTTATTATATATAACATAACTGGGTTTTAAAATTTTCGGCGTTAATAATAATTCATTACCAATAAATTTACAACAATAATATTTTATATCTAACATAAGATATGAATCATTACTATTTACTAAATACGATAGAATTATATAATATTAGAAACAATTATATAAATATACGAAGAGGTGTAAAACTATGAAAAAATTATTACCAATTCTAGTAGTTGGGATTGTAATCCTGGGGGGATTTGGAGCCTCTGCTATAACTTTAAGTGAAAAACAAAATTTTATACAAACAACAATCCATTTTTCAGATCCAAAAATCGTGATTAATGAGAACTATGTATCTTTAGATTTACCAGAAACAACAACCTTTACTTGGGAAACCGATAAACCAATGCTACCTGTTTATACAAAAGTATATACCTTTTCCTTCGGAACAAAAATAAACAGTGTTGATGTTACATTTTCAGATCCTATTGAACTAGAAATATCAATGCCAATTAAACCAGTACCAGAGTCTAAAATAAGGTCGATATACACATCTAATAAAGCTGAGGAATCTGAAAATTTTATTACTTATTCTGATATTGATATTTATCCAGATCAACACTTCAGTTTTAGAAAAGGTGTAGGTTTAAAGAATCTAGAACATGTATGCATACTAGCAGTACATATATACCCAGTCCAATATATTCCAAGAGAAAACAAAATTTACTATTCAAAATCTGCAACAATTGATATCTCTTACTCTTCACCTCAAGAAATTGTTGATTTCCAGGATGAGTATGACTTTTTAATTATCACCTATGATAAATTCCAATCAGCTTTACAGCCTCTAGTAGAACTTAAAAATCAAAATGAAATAGATACAAAAATGGTTACACTTGATGAAGTATATGATGGCACATATTTTGAGGTTCAGGGTATCGATGCACCAGAAAAAATCAAATATTTTATAAAAAATGCTTTAGAAAACTGGAACATTCATTATCTCCTTCTTGTTGGTAGTGGCGTTGAAGGTGCAGAAAAATTCCCAGTAAGATACGCTTATATGCCAGATCCACCTCATGAAGAACAATTTGGAAGTGTTCTTTATTATGCGGATATATACAAAGAGGGTGGTGAATTTGCAGATTGGGATTATGATGACGATGGACTTTATGGAGAGCATCCACAAGATGTACTAGATGTAGATCTTTATCCAGACGTATGTATTGGATTGTTACCCTGTAATAATGCAAGAGAAGTCAAAACAATTGTAAATAAAATAATTAATTATAAAGCACATAACAAAATGACAAATAAGATTATACAAATTGGTGGTGACACCTTTCCAGGAGATCCTGAGGGTATATACGAAGGAGAATATGCAAATGAATGTGTCATGGAAATATTACCTGGATATAATACAACCCGCTATTGGGCTTCTGAAGAAGAACTAACAAAGAAAAATATTGCAAATGGTTTTAAGAGCAGTGTAGATTTTATGGATTTTTCTGGTCATGGTGGACCTACAGTATGGGGAACACATCCACCTGAAGATGAGGAAACATGGGTTCCACCAGCAACTCTAAGATCACCCTATAAATATTACCTTAATATCGACTTCGATTTATATTTTGTAAATAACAATAAAAAATTACCAGTAGTGGTCTATAATGCATGTTCAAATAATAAATGGACAAGCTCAGAGCAGTGTCTTGGCTATAAAACACTTAGCAAAAGAAATGGTGGAGGCATTGCATCATTTGCTGCATCAGCACTAGGATTTGGAGATCAAGGTAGCGCAGAATGTGAAAGAAGATGGGGCTGGTGTGAAGTCAATACGTTCAAAGGATTATTCAATGATAAAATCCTTGGAATTGTATGGAACGATGTAATAACAAACTATGTTGATAATTTTTCTTCACTGAGCTGGGATAGAATAGACCAAAAAACAATGCTGGGATATTCAATGTTTGGAGATCCAACTCTAGCAATCGAAGATGGTGATGACCCAGTTTATCTTCCTGAAAACAAACCTTTGTTCAATTTTTTCGAGAGGTTATTAGATTGTTTACCCAGAATGGTTAAGATACTTCAGCAAATTCTATAATACAAAATAAAAAATACCAATATCAAAATTCATTTTTTTATTTTAAAGATTATTAGAGTATTAAGATAATCTCAGACATAAATTCTTAAAATATTAACAAAATTAATATTGTATTTTTCTAACCTGTTTAATTATGTTTTAAACTTATATGGAAAATCGATGTAATCAGATATATATCAAGACCTTAAATATTAAGTAAATTCGTTGAGTTCAATTATTAGTACTACCTTTTTGTCTATTGAGTAAACTTTTTTAATATCGTTTAATTACTCAATTAAAAATTAGAATGTAAAATTAAAAAGACAATAGCATAAAAAATTATTTGATTTTAATTTTTATATAGAAAAAATAAAACATGGACTAATTGGGCCAGTAGCTTAGCTTGGTTGGAGCACCCGGCTGATAACCGGGAGGTCGAGAGTTCGAATCTCTCCTGGCCCATTATTCTTTGTTTAGGAGTATATTTTAGTTATGGATAAGATAGACCCGATATGTGGTATGAAGGGAACTATCCCGGCTCATGGTCATTATTTTTGCAGTAAACACTGTATAAAAAAATATGAAGAGCAACATAGCATATCAGATGACAATAAGTATTGTCCAAGTTGTACTGTAAAAGCTGGAACACCCTGGTATAAAGAAAGAATTTTTATTGTTACAATAATTACATTGATACTTCTTTTTCTTGGATATTTTTTAGATCCTGAAAGAAAATTTTTTAATGCTTTTAGAGACTATTTATTATTAATATGGTGGGCTGTGCTAATAGGTTTTTTAATCGGTGGTATTATTGATTATTTTATACCACGATCATATATTGAAAAATATTTATCCCGTCATCAAAAGAGAACTATTGTATATTCAATAATATTTGGATTTCTGATGAGTGCTTGTTCACATGGAATTTTAGCAATAGCAATAGAATTATATAAAAAAGGGGCAAGCACCTCTTCCGTTGTTTCATTTCTATTAGCATCTCCATGGGCTAACCTACCGATTACTTTTTTATTATTCGGATTTTTTGGAATTAAAGCTGGGTTAATAGTGATTTCTGCAATTATTATCGCACTGACAACAGGTTTGATATTTCAAAGATTGGAAAAAAAAGGTTGGGTGGAATGTG
>CAZHIY010000058.1:0-10680 GCA_964533085.1 uncultured Thermoplasmatales archaeon
AGTTATAAGAAGTCCAACCCATCCTGCGAATAAAATTGGATTCATATCGATTGTGAATCCGTTTGGAATATCAAGTATTCCTCTTGACAAAAGTTCGATAAGAAATGAACTACCAAATACTACTTCTCCTGAGGGGAGTTCATCAAATGGAATCATTGGAACAATATCGGCGGTAGCAATACCTATATAAGTAACTATTATTGCAACAATAAATCCTGCTAAAGGACCTGCCATTCCGATATCAAATAATGCTTTTTTATTAGGCATAGGATCCCTACTTGAAATTAGCGCTCCAAATGTTCCAATGTTGAAACTAGGAAGAATAGGTGGTATTGGTAAAAAAAATGGTAAAGATGTTGCCACACCATGTTTTTTTGATATAAAGTAGTGACCCATTTCATGAATTATTAAAATACTCATCAAAGGTAAAGCAAAAAAAATTGCTCCATATAATAAATTATTAGGATTAAAAATTTCCTTTGGATTTGATAAACTCCAAATATCAAGATATCCAATATGCCAAATTGAACCTGTTAAAATAGTAGTAATAATCACTGCTATCAAAAGAAAAATATTAATCCAAACTGGTTTCTCTTTTCTTTTAATTTTTTTTACCACATATATTATATGCTCTCCTTTCTCATAACGAAGCATTGGAATATATCCCTTTTCTGCAAGTGACCTTCTAAGCAAATCAAATTTTTCTTCTAATGTTTCCTCGTCAATTCTACAAAAAAATGCTGCAGTTTTAGAATCAAATTTCAAATCATAAAACGGGAAGAATTGACCAATTTCACGCTTCAACAGTTCAATATCTAATGTAGTCTCAATAGATTTAGCTTCAAATGAATCAAAGTTATTGGGCATTTCCTCAGGGCATATCAGCATTGTTTTATAAAACCTTTGATAAAAGCCATCATCTTTATTTAATACTTTTTTAATCCCCCATAAGTGAAATAATATGACAGTAAATCTTGTAATAGGAACACAATGGGGCGATGAAGGAAAAGGAAAAGTCGTTGATTATTATTCAAAAGATGCCGATTATGTTGTAAGATTTCAAGGAGGAAGTGTTACAGGGGAGACACCAATATTTATCAAAAATGATGTGAAATCTAATATTGTAAACATAAAAGATTTTGTTGACCAATTTTATAATGATGATGAAGAGGGTATTAAAAAAATAAATAAAACGTCAACACTTGGAGCAAATTTTTCAAAGAATCCAGGAATTAAAAACTTTTCAACTGCTAATGTTTCAGCTGTTTATAGACATAAAGTAGATCAAATTTATAAAGTGAAATATAATGGTGGAACTATATCATTGACCGCTGACCATTCAATTTTTTTATATAACAAAAAGATTGGTAGACCTTATTGTAAAAAAACTTCTGATCTTAAAATTGGAGATATTTTAGTAAGTTTTCCCCATAAAAATATGTTAAATAATCATAATAAGGGAGATGTATTTGTTTCTGACATATCATTAAATGAAAACTTAAACTTACAATATAAGAAAAATGAAGCATCTCATAGCATTCCTATATCTGATGATTTATTGAAACTTTTTGGATATTATGTTGCTGAAGGAAATGCTGGTATTAGAAAAAGACAAAGAAAAGAAAAATATAGAAAATCACCCTCAATAGATTATGATTTAACTTTTTCATTTAACTCAAATGAGATACAAATAATAGATTTTGTTAAGAATATAATGAAGTCTATATTTGGAGAAAACAATCCAAATATTTTTTCACCTCCTCAAGAAGATACTGAAACTTGTATAAGATATTCAAAAAAATATCTTGCAATTTTATTTAGTGATTTATTTGGTAAAGGAGCAAAAAATAAAAAATTACCAGATTTCTTTTTTAAATTATCAAAAAATCAATTTATTATTTTTTTTGAAGCTTATATTGCTGATGATGGTTACATCCACAAAGCAGGTCAAATTGAGGTTAGTACTGTCTCAAAACAATTGGCTATTCAATTAAATTGGCTGTTAAATTTACATGGAATAAAAAGTACTATAATGCAAAAAACTACAAAAGAAAGAATAGCTCCACAAGGTCATATTTTGCGTAGCACTAAGGTTTATAGTATTAAAATTGGTGAATCCAATAATCCATTTTTAAAAAGAAATCCTAAAAGAAAGAATTGTTTTTACCTAAGAAGAGTTTTAAAAATAACCAAAGAACCATATTCAGGTTATGTGTATGATCTTTGCGGTTGTGACAATGAAGCATTTTTTGGAGGTAACAGTCCAATATTACTACACAATAGCAATGCGGGTCATACAATAAAAGTAGGAGATGAAGTATACAAACTACATTTAACTCCTTCTGGTGTAATTCAGGGAAAAATTGGAATAATCGGAAATGGGGTGGTAGTAGATCCTGAGACTTTAATAAATGAATTAGAAGGTTTAACAAAACGTGGTATAAAACCCAAGCTTTTAATTAGCGATAGAACAAATATAATAATGCCTTATCATAAAATTCTTGATGGAGCTGAAGAACAAAATTTAGGTAATAAAAAAATTGGCACAACAAAAAGAGGTATTGGACCTTGTTACAGTGATAAAATAGCTCGAAAAGGTGTCCGGGCAATTGATCTACTAGATAAAAAAACACTTAGTAAAAAATTAGATGAGATCCTGCCAGTTAAACAGAAATTATTTAAAGTTTATAAAATTGAAGATAAACTGGATAAAAAAGAAATATTGGATAAATACCTAGGTTTTGGAAATAATTTAAAGAATTTTATTGTTCGTACTCACATTGAACTAAATAATGCAATTAAATCTGGGAAAAATATCTTATTTGAGGGAGCTCAAGGAACAATGCTTGATGTTGACTTTGGCACCTATCCATATACTACATCATCTCATACGATTGCAGGTGGTTCATTGATTGGGACAGGAATAGGGCCGCATCATATCAATGATATCATAGGAATTGTAAAAGCTTATACAACAAGAGTTGGAGAAGGTCCTCTTCCTACAGAACTTTTTGATAAGAATGGTGAACATATGCAGAAGAAAGGACATGAGTTTGGTACAACCACTAGTAGACCAAGAAGATGTGGCTGGCTTGATTTGGTTGTAGTAAAACACTCTTGCCTTCTTTCAGGTATAACAAAGATTGCAATAACTAAACTTGATGTTTTGGATGGTTTAAAAACAGTTAAAATTTGTATAAAATACAAACTAAATGGAAAAGAAATAGATTATTTTCCGGCAAATATTGAAGATGTAAAAAAATGTAAACCAGTATACAAAGAATTTAATGGTTGGAGTAAGATTGAGGGGTCTTCATCAAATATTTTGGATTTACCAAAAGAAGCACGAAAGTATCTAGAATTTATAGAAAAAGAACTTAAAATACCATTTGCTTTGGTATCAATTGGTCCTGGGAGAAAGGAAACAATAGAGGTTTAAACTGTTTTTTTCACATTAATTGCTGTATTAATCCACCTTAGATAAGAGTTACATGCAGCTCTTAAAGAACTTAGGTCTTTTGCGTCTATATAAAGAGAAAATTTGCTTCCAGAAAGTGATATTTCAACATTTGTTTTTGGGATTTTATGTTTTATCTCAGGATGTAGTGTTTCAGCAATAATTTTTGCTTCTTTCTCTGAATCAAAATTAAAAATAAAACTTGCACTTTTCATAAAATCAATTTATTTTGATCTTATCCGCTTTGCTATAGTTGGCCTTTCTTTGTAGAAGATTTTGCTACCACAGTAAGGGCATTGCATACCTATGTTTTTTACATCAAATTTCACACTTTTTTTACAAAGTCCACATTTATATCCAGTCATTTCTTTTCATCTTCCCCTTTTGCTTTTTCTGGAGTTTTAGGTGCAATTTCTTTTGATATAGCTTCACCTCTTAACATTTTTTCAACGTTTTGACCGGATTCTGTCTTTGGTAAATATGCTCCACCTGCAAACTTGATACTACATTTTCTACATTGCCAAATACTTGTACTAATACGTCTTACTTTTTTATGACCACAACTTGGACAGATATGTTTTTCTCTTTGTATTAATTCCACGTTTCTTAATCTAGTTCTTAATTTGACACCATATCTCGCTTGAAATCGTCCCGCTGGTCCAACTTTTCTTGTTCTTTTCGCCATATTTATTTACCTGTACTTTTATATAATTGTTCTCTAATTTTCTTGCCGTTATCTATAGATGCCTTAATAACTTTTTTTATCTCGTCTCTTGTAAAGCTACCATTTAAACCTTTTTGCATTGCACGGATATCTTCATTCTTATCGGTTGCAACAGTAAGTCTTACCTCTGCTATTTCTTCTTCATCAAGTGATGGGTCCATTACTACAACATCATTAAATTTAACAGATGTGCATGAGATAGGAGGTTCTTTAATTGGTAGAGGATAATCTTCCCCCAATTCAAAACGCTTAGCTGGGACTTTTGTAGTCATTAATGCTGCAAGTGACGCAAGTGAAGCAGCATCAAATAAGTTACCATCATAATCAAGGATATGTATATCAATAAAAACCAACCAGACTTTTTCTTCTGGTTCGATGCATAGCTTTTCAACTTCGATGAGTTGTGACTCTCTAATTCCTCTATCTACTACTCTAGCAAGTTCTATTGCATCCTCTCGTGGAGGACCTGCTTCAAAATCAGGTGATGCAAGAGGAATAAGTTCAGCAGCGGTAGTCATAACACCTGTTTCTGGTGTATCAGGATATGGTTCACCTATATCCATTTTTATACCAGTTAGAACCTGAGTGTTACCAATTTTAACCCTTGCAGAACCTTCAGCTTTTGAGACTACTCCAGTTTCAATCTTAATATTTCTAAATTCTTCAAACGCCCTTCCATCTTCTCGCTTTCCGTTTTTTGCAAGTTTTGCCAAATAATCGCGCTTTATTGATGGTACAATTGTCATTTTAAATTCCTCCTGTTTCAGATTGATATTTTTCTAAAATAGCTTTTTTTTGCAGATCAGAAATTATGTGACATCCTTTAATTGCTAAATCAAGGGCTTTATCAAACTCTTCTTGCGTTAAATGGCCATCCATTTGAAGAAGTAGAATCTGACCTGTGCGAGGAGAAATAGCTATCGGTAAATCTGCTGATCCATAATTATCCTCATCTTTACCTAAATCCAAAACGATTTGATCCTCAATTTTTCCAGCAGCACATGCTACAGGTATATCTTTCATTGGTATTCCAGCATCGACAAGAGCTACTGCTGCTGCAGTTAAACCAGCACATCTTGTACCTGCTTCTGCATCTAATACTTCAATATTTACATCAATCGTTGCTCTTGGAAATTTTTCCACTAAAATAACATTTTCCAAAGCTTCTGATATCACTTTAGAAATTTCTCTACTACGTCTATCTGGTCCTGGACGTTTTCTATCATCCACACTAAAGGCTGCCATATTATATCTGGCAGTTACAATAGCTCTTAATGGATTTTGGGTATGTCTTGGAATTGCTTCTCTTGGGCCATAAACAGCCACCATAACCTTATTGCCACCCCACTCGAGATAGCATGAACCTTCCGCTCTATGGAGAACACCTGCCTCAATTTTTATATTTCGCAGTTCATCAGGTCTTCTACCATCTAATCGCTTTCCATTTTCAAATAACTTAATTTCTGATTTCATTTAATGTACATCCTTTGTATCTTTTTTCAATAGTTCTTCTATTTTATTAGTTAGTCCATATGATAAGGATTCATCCTCTATCATTACTATTGTCTCAATTACTTTTTTTATACCATCTTCGTCGCCATCAATCCATATTCTTCCATTCTGGCCAACAAAAATTCGGCATTTTGTATATTTTTTCAATAAGGATATCATAGAACCCTTCTTACCAATGATTCTTGGGACTTTAGAAGGTTCTACATGAGATATAAATCCTCCTTTTATTTTATACAAATTATGATCTTTTAGTGTAATCTGTAATTTTTTTTCCTGGTCAACTTGAAGAACTTTTGCCATAATGGAATCGCCTTTATTTAAATATCTTTCGGTCTCGCCAAATTCAATATCCCATGGTACTTCATTTACATGTAAAAGTGCAGGATATGCAGCATTGATATCTACCAACCAACTTGATTGCATTGCTTCAATTACTATTCCTATGACAAAATCTTTTTCTGTTGGATCATAACGTCCTTTTAAAGGGATAACATTGATATAATTTGAACTAGCGCTTAATACTCCTAATATTTCTGCATAAATTTTTCCGTTTTCAACAAAAGTTCCTTTTCCAGCTTGTTTATTATTTATTTCACCTAAAAACTGACTTGGAATAACTATTTCGCGCTTATCTTGATCCATAGAAATATTACCTCTAATGAATTACTTTAAAATCTTTGTTGATACATTACCTTTAGTAACATCATTTATTTTATCATAAAAATCATTTTGCATTCCTGCAGGTATTCTAATAATCCCAAGCCACGAACCATCAGATTGCCAATCTTCTCTTTCAAGTGAACCAAAGTTTCTAATTGTCCCATAAGCTTTACCAATATACTCTGGTGGTATTTTAATAGATATTTTAATATTTTCCATAGAAATTGGTATGATTGGTCTTAATAGTTCAATGATTAATTTAACCTGTTCATTTACTGGTTTAAAAGGATCAATATGAACTCCTACTTGCTCCATTGCAAGTTCAATTCTCTGACGTGGGTGGGGCGCTTTTGTTTTGGGATCCATTGCATTTTTAACAATAGTTTCAATGATTCTGTTCCTCTTATTTTTTTGCATTTTATTACGCTGTTCTGTTGTGAGTTGAATATCACCCTTTAGGATAATTTGTTTTATAATCTCTGATATATCATTTGTTCCAAAGCTTTTCTGGAGAGCTTCCTCAGATGCATGAGTACCTTTTTTTGAATCTTTAAAAATTGCATCAATAGCTAGATTTTGAACAATATCTACTTCCTTTCCTTCGATAAAATCAGCCGCGGCATAAGGATCAACTAACACTTCGAAGTGTTCTTCCCCTTTTTTTAATCTAGCAATGACTGCTTCATCAAGGCTTACCAATTCTAATTTCCTCCGATCGCCTTTGTCACATATTCCTTTGTTTTTTCAGGTGATAAAATATGGAATTTAAAATTTTTATCAACAACTCCAATTTCAGTGGCATCTGGATTTAATTTACCTTCAGTTCCTTTATGAAGTGCCTTTATTGCCATTTCAATTGCCTCGTCCATAGAAAGGTCTTGCTTGTAATTACTCTCAAAAAAGCTCATTGCTCCATTACGACCTGATCCTTCACTACTTGCTTTGTACTCCATTAAAGCTCCAGATGGATCGGTAGAAAACAAACGCGGTCCAGTATCATCCACACCTGCAATTAACAAAGCTGTACCAAATGGTCTTACTCCACCATATTGAGTATAGGTTTGTTTAAAATCACAAATCCTTTTTACCAGGGTTTTTACTTGAATTTTTTCGTTATATGTTATTTCATTGATTTGCGCATCTAATCGTGCTCTATCAATTAATGCTCGTGCATCTGCGACAAGACCTGATGTAGCACATCCTATGTGATCATCAATTTCAAATATTTTTTCAATCGAACCAGGTTCTATTAAACGTGATGATATACGTTTATCTACAATTAATACTACACCTTCTTTATACTTCAAACCTACAGTAGTAGTTCCTCTTTTTACTGCCTCTCGGGCATATTCAACTTGAAATAGTCTTCCATCTGGTGAAAAGACAGTTATTGCTCTATCATATGCCATATTTGCTGGTTGCATAATTAAATTTCACCTCAATTTTTCTATTTATAATTTTTGAATTTATCTATGTTAATTTTTCAACCAAGTATACACTAATTGTGTATATACTTTGTGATGCGCCTTGGTGTTAGTTAATGTTTATTATACTCTTTTTTTTAATCCCCAAATAATCTTATGTAACTGTAAACTGAGTTTAACATTTAATCTATCAGAAATTATCCATTCAGCAATTTTTTTTAGATTTTCGCCCCAAACTGGTTGAAAAAATACATCACATTTCGGTTTATATTTACTGACAATATTTTTTGCATAAATATAATCTTCTTTGCTCTTAATTACAAATTTAATCTGATCGTCTTTTCTTAATAAATCTATATTTTTTAAATTGATTTTTTTAACCATATTTGAAGAAGGACACTTTATATCTAATGATATCAACAATAGCTTGTACTTGAGTAAATTCTTAATAATTATACTGCCATTAGTTTCAATAACAACATAATATTTTTTTTTCAAAAGGCTATTTATCAATTCAATTATATCATTTTGTAATAACGGTTCCCCGCCGGTTAAACACACATATTGGGAGTTATATTTTTTTATTTCATCTAAAATTTCATTTATATTCATATCTTTTCCATGCTCATATGCATACTTAGTATCACAATATGAACATCTTAAATTGCATCCTGATGTTCTTATGAAAATATTTGGACGACCTGCCCATTTTCCTTCTCCTTGTAATGAATAGAATATTTCGTTTATCTTCATTTATTGACAAATAAGATTTATCCAATTTATATATTGTCATTGTTATATGCATATGCATCTGCATATACACTTACATGTTCAACTATATAAAAAGATAATTATGTAAATATATTATCACATATATGAGCAATTGAATACTCATAGGTATTAAACTAGGAGAGGAATGAAATTAGATGCAGAAATACTTATGTAAAGTGATAAAGCATAATAATCTTGCATCAATAGGTATAGGTGGATTAATTATTTTCATTTCTATCGTATTAATAGCTGGTATTGCTGCATCAATATTAGTACAAACAAGTAATACACTTGAATTACAAGCAACCTCTACTGGAAGTAAGACCAAATCTGAAGTTTCTGCTGGAATATCTGTTTATAGCGTGGAAGGTTTTGCTACATCTGGGGAAGATATTTCAAAGTTAGTCATAATGATAAGACCTTTAGCAGGAACTGAGGAAATTAGTATCTCAAATAGCTATATTGAGTTGTCCGATACTAATAAAAAAGTAATTTTTAATTATTCTACCACTTATTATTCAAATCCAGATGGATTGAGTAACATATTTGATGCAAATGTTTTTCCAGAATTGGGTTCACAATTTGGAATACTTGTTTTAGAAGATTTTGATAACTCAATTTCTCAGTTAAATCCAGTTATTAATAGGGGGGATAAACTATTATTATGCTTAAATATAACTGCATCATTCAACAATATTTCTGAAAATACTAATGTATGGGGAAGAGTTGTTCCAGAAATTGGCCATGCCGGTGTTATTAATTTTAGAACTCCCTATAATTTTGCCGATGATGTAATGGAACTACAATGGAATATGTAGAAAATTAACAATTTAATGTATTGATTCATTTTTTTTAGAAATATAATATCTCCTGTAAAAATAAATATAATTATAGATTTTTGTATACAGTTATATAAGGGAAAGATTTATTCTTAGTAGTTCTATTATAGGTTATATATTTAGTGGAGGTTATTTAAATATGAAAATAAGATTGATGAAAAATATCTTAGTTTTTACAACAATTATTTTGTTTGTTGGAGCAAGTGTTAGCGCATGTGATTGTGATGAGGCTGATTATATAATAACAGAAAGTAACATATGGCCGTATAACACTGAAGAAAATCTTGTTGAAAAATATTCAATTGATGAATTGTGTGGTTTAGTTGAACCAGAAGACTGGTATATCAATGCTAAATTCGATCCTTGTACACCAAGAGGTGATCTACCAGATGCGTTTGACTGGAGAGATGAGATTGACGGTGATTTACCACCTGTAAAAAATCAGGGTAGCTGTGGTAGTTGTTGGGCATTTGGAACAGTTGCATCACTTGAATGTAATATAAAAATAAAGGATGGTGATGTGGTAGATCTATCTGAGCAATGGCTAGTAAGTTGTAATCAAGATGGATATGGCTGTGGAGGTGGTTGGTGGTGCCATGATTATTTCATGGAAAATGGTAAGACAGATCCATGTGGAGACTCAGGTGCTGTGCTAGAAGAGGATTTCCCATATACTGCGTCTGATGAAGCTTGTGATTGCCCCTATCCACATGAATATTTTATAGAAGACTGGGCCTATGTTGGCGATCCTAATGGTGTAGCAGAGGTTGATGAGATTAAACAAGCAATTTATGATTATGGCGTGGTGTCTGTTGCAGTTTGTGTAAATACAGATTTTAAGAATTATGATGGTGGTGTGTTTTCTGGTCCAACTTGTGATAGTATAAATCATGCTGTTGCTCTTGTTGGTTGGGATGATAATCAGGGAACTGAAGGTGTCTGGTTCCTACGTAATTCATGGGGATCCGGTTGGGGTGAGAATGGTTATATGAAAATAGAATATGGAGTTTGTAATGTAGGTTATAGAACAGTTCGCATTAAATATAGAGATCCCCTTAAAATAAATCTTCCTGATGGTGTTCCAGATACAATCCCCCCAGATGAATCAACAACTATTCTTGTTCAAATAGAAGAGATTGCTGATAACTATGTTCCAGATTCAGGAAAGCCCTTTAAGAACAATGCCACCTACTGCGTCGGAACCGGCAGGATGGGGCTGGCGCTGCAAAAGGAATACATCGATCATTTGAGAATCGTTCAGGAGGCTATTCATTTCCGGTACATCCGTGGGCA
>CAZHIY010000059.1:0-10594 GCA_964533085.1 uncultured Thermoplasmatales archaeon
ATAGGTTTTGATTCAATATCTCAGAAGTCACTTGACTCAATTGGTAAAAAAACAAATATTGCTGATCAATACATCTCTGTAATTAATAAAATACATGATTTTGGTATGAACGTTGAAGGATCCTTCATGTTTGGTTTCGACGCAGATACTACAGATATATTTGATAGTACTCTTGATTTTATTTGTAAGTCTGATATTGATAAAGCAGAGTTTCATATATTAACTCCCTTTCCTGGTACGCCTTTATTTGATGAACTTGAAAAACAAAATCGGATTCTAATCAAAGACTGGAGCAAATATGATGGAAAAAACGTAGTTTATAAGCCAATGCATTTAACAGCTGATGATTTAATGAATGGAATACAAAAGATGTATAATGGATTTTATAATCCATCAAATATATTGAGGTTGATAGGAAGAAATGTAAATAAAGGATTATTCCCACTTATTACAATTACATCTATTTCATTTCAAGGTTTAACCTATACTAATAAAAAAAGAACGTAAAGCTGAATACATGTATTATTATAGCAACAACAATAATCTTTTCAACAATGGATATCTATCTAAAAACATTTCAAAAAATAAATTATAATTTTTATCGGTTTTTGGTCTATGAATCACCAGGGTGTTTGAAAAACCATAAAGTTCATTTGTATCTTTTGCTCTAGCAGTAATCTTATAAGTGCCTTTTTCAGACCAAGAATGCTCAAGTAGTATTTCCATTCCAGATTGATATGGTCCTACCCAACCAGAATTTGTATTGTCCCCCCAGTCAACAAAGATAAAAATATCATCACTGTTTGGATCAATTGCTATAAATGTGTAATCATATTCAACACTAGGTTTACCATTAACTGTACCATCTATTAATGGCTTCGAAGGTATCTCATATATCTTCATAATAGGGTAATTATCTTGAGTTGTGTTTCCTGATACAATGTAAGGAGTGTCACCTATACCATCACCATTGTTATCTTCACCTGTGTAATCGTTCCAATAGTTACCTTCCAGCCCATTATCCCAGATATTGCCACTTATATCATATCCATTATCAATCTCGTTTTCTATTAAATTGTTATGGTGTAATAAGTTGTTATCACTATTATCATAAATGTTTATTCCTCCCCAGTAGCTTTGGGAAACAGTATTTTGTGAAATGTTATTATTAGATGAATCATGAAAAATTATTCCCATTCCATTATTTGTTGAAATCATATTTCCACTAATATTATTATAATTTGAATATGCAAGTTTTATACCATTGTACTGACAATTTTCTATGAGATTATTAAAAACATTGTTAAAAGAAGCAAGTTCCAAATAGATGCCGTTTAGTACTCCATTATTAACAATATTATTGTAACAGATTGTATTATCATTTGATCGTATTAATATACCAGCCTTATCCCAAAATCCTCCACAATGTGTAATTGTGAAATTGGTAATTGTTACTTTATCTGCAAAAACAAAAATTCCATCGCTTGCATCTTGGATAATTGTTGTTTCCCTATTTTCACCTATAAGAATTATAGATTTGTCAATGACTATATCTGCAGGGTAGTCTCCACTGTATACAAAGATCGTGTCACCATCTTCTGCATTATTTACTGCTTCCTGGATATCTGTATAGTTACCAGGACCTGTTCCACCTACATAAAGTGTATTTCCATTAGTTGTTTTACCTAACTTACTAATTATTCTTCCTTCTATAGAAGAAAAAATACCTGCACCTAAAAACATTGCTAAAATTAAAAATGTTAAAAAAACATTATACACTGATTTTTTCAATTATAATTCCCCACTATATTTATTACAAAAAGAACATAGTATATAAACCTTGATATTCGATGATATTTAGTTAAAAAATTACTTTTTTATAATGATAAAAACAAAATATTAAAATTTTTCAGAATATATTAAAAATATAAATAAATTAAAAACGGGAGATTTACATCTTATTTGATGTAAGATTCAACCATTAATATGGTTAATAGTGGGAAACCCACTATTTATGATTCTAAATTAGGATTTAATATAACCAGATAGTTGACCCTAAAGTAAATACTACATCACTTTTTCAGGGGTAAAGATACGGTCAACTAATAGGTCTTAAGATCTCATATTCTTTACTTTTCTTTTAGAGCCATTGTATATATGTTTAATATTTTGTCTTGAGATAAATCCATATTCTTTAAATTCTTCTGTTCCATTTGATTTATAGATTCGTCCCGTTATCACTCGTTTATCTGTTAAATAAACTGCTTCAAATCTTTCTTTAACCCCGTCTGTATAAACAATAGTCGCATTTTCCATTACTTCAATCATTATCAAGCCTCCTTTGAGATTTAATTTTATGTATATCTCTTAACTTTGGCTTTTAATATCTATCTATAGAATTATCTCTATAGATAGACTAAGATCTCTGCAAGGACGCGTTGGGGTATGTTCATTGATGAAAAGTCTGGCATTTTCTCTTTCCAGCTTACTTGGTTGGTGTTTTCAGATGCATTTACATTGAATGAATTATTTACTACAAATTCTCTCCATTTTGCAACACTATCTTCAACTTGTTCAAAACATGGGCTACATACTAAATGTTTCTTTCCCATCGTTGGGTGTTGATATCCTTCAAAAATTCCTAGCTTCTTTCCACATTCTTTACATTCTGTCATTTTTTTTCCTCCAATTTTTAATTTTATATAGATTATATTAAATATAAAACCCAATTTTTGTATTTTTTATCAAAATTCTAAAATAGTATGAAAATATTTACTTTTGAGTAAACAAAGGAAGTAATATGCTAAAAATAGACCTAAAAGATAGAAAAATATTATATCAACTTGATCTAAATTGTAGACAGTCAAATAATCAAATAGGAAGAAAGGTAGGTCTATCTAAAGAAGTAGTAAACTACAGAATAAAAAGGATGCAAGACCTTGGCATAATCAAATGTTTTTGGACTTCAATAAACTCATTGAAACTCGGATATTATGCTTTTAGAATCTATATTAATTTTTTAGACGTTAGTCCAGAAATTAAAAATGAAATCATTCAGTATTTTAAAAAATATAAAAATGTTTGGACATTACAATCAGCCAAGGGGCCAGTTGATTTGAGTGCTGTTATATGGGCAGATGACATCTATAGATTTAATCAGTTCTGGAATAAAACTCTTGACACATATGGTAATTTTTTTGAAAAATATTCAGTTTCAATATTAACACAGGTGAATTGTCTTAAAAGATCTTATCTACTTACTGATGAGTATAATAAATCAGATAGGGAATTTTATACAATAAGTTGTTTAGGTGAACCTACGAGGATTGATAAACTTGATTATCAACTCCTAAATGAGATCGCAGATAATGCTCGAATTTCTTTAATAAAACTATCTGAAAAACTAAAAAGTTCTTCCCAAACAATAAATTACAGAATTAAAAACTTGATAAAAAAAGGTATAATTCTTGCATTTAGAGTTGATATTGATATTTCACAACTTGGTCTTCAAAATTGCATGATTGATATTTACCTTAAAGATCATACCAAAGAAAAAAAGATAGAGGAATATTTGAAAGGAAATCCATACGTAGGATATATTATGGATATGACTATAGGTTGGTGTGATCTGAATTTTGAATTATTAGTAAAAGATTTTAATTCACTCACCAAAATCATTGATGAAATAGATAAAAGATTTCCAGGTGCAGTAAGAAAAACAAATTTTTGGATGGCAAGAAAGGTACATAAGGAACGCTGGATGCCTGAGCTATATTAAGATATAAAGGTAATTTTAAAATTAATTTTTTATGTTTTCAACCTTATATCTTAACCAAATAAAATCGCCATCCATCTTTTCATACTTAGATAATTTTAAATTAATATTTTTATTTATACTGCTAAAAATATTGTATGATTTCTTACCTACAATTAGTGGATGAATAAGTAAACTTATTTCTCCAACATAACCCTGATTTATTAAAAGATTACCTAATATTTTTCCTGTATCTGTCAATATGGTTCTTACATTGTATTTCTCATTTAGTATTTCTAGAGATCTTTTCAAATCTATATTCTTTCTTCCAACAATTTGATAGTCATAATCTCTTTTTTCTAAATAGTAAATATAATCCTTAGGAGTTTCTTTTGATAAAAATATAACAACATCTATACAAAATTCAAATCTTCTAACCTCATGTAGTAATCCTTTAAGAATTCCTTTTGTATCTGGTATCACCCAATATGGAAGTTTATTATCCCTAATTGGTTTCTTAAAATCCTTCTTATCTTCTGGGTGAGCAATACCATATTGTTCAATACCCGTCTTTATTGTATTAGAACCTATTAGATGAGCATCTGGCTTATATTTTCCTGCAATTTGGTAATGAAGGTCCATATTAACCTCAAAATTTGTTAAAGAACCATCTAAACTAATTGAATTGTGTGATATAATATAGGGTAGCATATCATTCTCCAATCGATATTTAATTAATTATTAATTTAAAAAATTTATTCA
The DNA here is from genome assembly GCA_964533085.1 of uncultured Thermoplasmatales archaeon. GTDB lineage: Archaea > Thermoplasmatota > E2 > DHVEG-1 > DHVEG-1 > SG8-52-3. The sequence continues at coordinate 4,517 of CAZHIY010000059.1, forward strand.
GCATTATAAAACTATATTTCTTTTAGTTTGATGTTATATTTTCGTCAAATGACGTTATAATTATCGGTATATTTATTAAATAATAAAAAGATATTTAATTTGGTCTAGCAAGGTAATATATCATTTTTCCGCTTCATGAATGGCTCCGATTTTACCTCCCCCTAGACCTCTCTTTCCTAAAACCATATATAATAATTGCACATAGATTTGTAATTTTTGGGAAAATTTTACTATAATCCTAAAAGATATTTAAGTATCGGAAAGAGATTTGGAAATTGCTCAAATAACCGTAGAAGAATTGATCTGCTAATTATTCTTGATCTAGGGATATTTACGTTATGATTACTAAATTCAGATTCATCTTGATTTACATCCTTAGCCTTAGCCTTTATTGTAAATATTTTTGTTGTACTCCATATATGCTCAAGAGTTACTTCTTCACCTGAACTGTAAGGTCCTAACCAACCTGTATTTGTCTCATCTCCCCAATCAATATACAAGTAGACATCTTCACCCTCAGGATCTGTTGATTTGAAAATAAATGAATAATTTATTCCAGGTACACCTTTCGTTGGTCCAGAAATCGTTGGTCTAATAGGGGCATAATTATCATTATAGCGAGGTAAAATTATACAAGATGGATGAGAGGAATCAAGATACAATGAGTTTTCAGCAATATTTGTATCTGTGTTCTGATTCATTCCATCTTTAGTATTAGGATTTGCTAAAAATCTTGGATAATTAGATGATGAAACAGCTACTCGTATTTTATGACCTGTATTCCATATATAAGATGTACTCCATAGGTCAACCTCAACCTCGTATACCTGACCAGGTTCCATAAACTCCCAATGATCACACCCATTTCGATTTCTCATACGAAGTATACCATCTGTTATAAGCATTGATTTTCCATCCGGATATACATCTGTGAGTTTCACAGTAAAATCAGTATCAGGACAGTTTGACGAAACATATAGTCTTGCCTTTATTGGACCTGTCGCCTCGTAAGGTTCAGTTAGCACATCACTTGTAAATAATAATACATCGGCTCTATTTTCTACACTTCTTTGATCATAAGGCCCTGCCCATGTTGGAGCAAGTGGGTATAGATTCGTTCCTCCTTTTGTTGGAACGGGATTAGTTGGATTGTAATTATAGGTTAAAGCATCATAACTTCCTGGAGAGCCCATAGATAAATAATCATTCTCATGGAAATACCATTCATCTTCTATATTTGCTGGTGGCCAATCATCAGTATAACGCCAGAAATTACCAAGAGCATTGGTATCGGTTACATCTCCCATCACATAATATACAACATTAGGTCTATTTTCAAAGTCATTTGATTGTTCAAGTATATACTGGTCAAGAATTTCATCCCAATATTCAGCTGAAAATGTGTCCTTTGCATTTTCTGGATATAATAGTTCCCCCTGTATTCTCTCTCCAAAAAATGCATGAGTCCATGGACCGACGATAAGCTTTGATTTACCAGCAGCACCAGTCCCTCCATCATATTGATACCCCATAAAACCATCAAGAAGTCCTTGACAAAAACAATCGTACCATCCACCAAGATGCACTGCTGGAACATTTACATCTTGCCAGTTATCTTCAAGAGAAACATTTGTCCAAAATTGTAAAGAATAATTTTCTTGAGCCCATAATTCGGGTAAAATATATGAACTACCCTGTTTCTGAAGCCAGGCTTCTATCATATTTTTTCGGAATTGTCCACCGGGATAAATTGTAGTATATAGGTTTGGTGTTGATGCTCCAATATACTGACAAGTAAGGGGATCTGGCCCAGAACCTGCCATTAAATACTGAACTATTCCTGTAGCAGATCCTCCAATTGTGGCAACTTTTCCATTTGACCAATTTTGGCTAGCAATCCAATCTAAGGTATCAGGTCCATCAGTATGTGCATCTCTAAACATCGTATCAATACCCTCTGATTGAAAACGTCCTCTTGTATCCTGAACAATAGATGGCCAACCCTTATTTGCCCAATCACCCATTCCTGAACCATTTTTATTATAAGGTGTTCGAACTAGAATTGCACCATGAGGTGAAGACCCGCCATCAGGCAAATATATATCTGTTGCAAGATGAATTCCATCTCTCATTTCAACCATAAAAGTTTCTTTTGTAAATAGTGGTTTTTCAATTGGTGATGAAAGTTCATTATTATCGTTGTTAATATTTTCATTTTTTACTATTTGTGCACTTCCAATAGAAAGTGCACTACTGCCAATAAATAACAAGGCAATAATTATTACCATTCCATTTTTTAAATTTGCTTTTTTCATATAATTACCACTCCCTTAATTATCTTATATTCAATAATATTTAAATAAATATCTAAAAAAAATTCGTCAATCATCTAAAATTTATTGTATTTACCTCTCAATTTCAGTTATATTCCTAATAGTTTCTATATAAAATTAAACAATCTCTGGATTATTTGAAATTGTTCAAAAAACCTATAGTAAAGATAAGTATATACTGCTCTATTTCGGGGTATTTCAACCTCTAACTGTGCCCAGTCGCTCTCAGCATTATATATGTCTTTAGCTTTCGCTTCAATTGTATATTTTCCTCGTTTCTTCCAGGTATGATCCTCATTATAGGCTGTTCCAGATGATTGATATGAAGACCATAATGAAGTGCTATCATCTCCCCAATTAATATAGTAAGATATTTCATCATCATTAGAATCTGTCGAAGTAAAAATATAGGTTTGAGGAACACCTTTTTTAACTATATTTGGCCCATCTATTGTTGGAACTGTTGGTGGATCATTTTCAACTATTGTTACTACAAATGAATCTGTCCATTGGCTCTCATCATTGTATATGTCCTTTGCTTTTGCTATTAAATAATAAGTTCCTTTAGATGTCCAAGTATGGTTCAGTTTTACTGATTCCCCAGATTGAAATGGTCCAACCCACCCGCTATTATCTCCATCATCCCAGTCCATGAAATAATATATATCATCTCCATCAGGATCTGTCGATGATATTTCATAGTAATATTTTGTACCAACTCCCCCAATGGTTGGCCCATTTATTATAGGAATATCAGGAGGTATATTTCCAATTTTTATAGTATGTGCATCTGACCAACGACTATCATCCCAATAATCTTTAGACTTAGCCTTAATTTCGTAAGTCCCATCCTGAGCCCATTTGTGACTAACTTTCACTTCTTCACCTGGCTTAAAAGATCCAAACCAATCCTGAAAAGTTGTATCACCCCAATCAATGAAAAGCTGAATGTCATCTCCCTCGGGATCTTCTGTTACAAAAGTATATTCATACTCAACTTCAGGATATCCACTAGTCGGACCATATATCTCTGGCGAATCTTGATCATTTCCACCTGGATATTTGATAATTTTAAATTCATCTACTTGCCCATTATAAAAATATTGTTCAGTTTGAGCTCTTCGGCCGATTTTTACTTTATTAAAATCGGTATCTATAACCTCACACAACCACTTGGTTCTACCACCTTCAAATTCATTATCTATATAAACTTCCATAGTAGGTTTTGCTGTAATGCCATTAAAAAATATTTCCGCATGATGCCATGATCCATCATTGTGATTTTCTTCAGAAAATGCTTCGATTCCACAAACACTTGTCCAAACTTTGAAATGAATTGAACCATTTGGACATAATTCAATAAGAGCCTCTGGAACATGTTGAATACCAGAAATACAATAGATATAACCTCCGCTGGATGAGATAGATCTGAACCATAACGAAAAGATTACATCATCTGTTTTATTAAACCCAAGTTCTACTGAATAAACATCTAAATCCACATAATCATCTATTCCATCAAAATCTAGTGCACAATCCTCATTACCAATGACCCAATTAGATTCATAAATTGTACCATCATAATTGTGTCCAGAAGAATCTTCAAGAACACTTCCAGTGCATTCATCAAATTTCCAATAAGCATCTAAATAATCATCAATTAAAGGCACACCATTAGGAGCATTTTTTATCTTTTGGATACTTGATTTTCCAATATTACCACCTAAACTAGAATTATTACCAAGGGCAAAAAATAAGAATAAAATTCCTAAAACTAAACCTTTTTTCAATAGATTTTGTTTTATCATAATATTATTTCCTCCCCAATTCAAATATTTTAATACGTATTACTATATATATAATTTTCATTCTTATTTTTACAAAACAAATAATTAAGATGCAACTAAATACTTTAATTTTTAAAAAAGACGTGATATAATTATTAACGTCTTATAAATACCATTTAATAAGTCTAAAAGGTTATTTTAAAAATTTAAGAAAACAAGACAACATATCAAATAGTTCAATTATATTTTTCTAAATATAAGACTTATGATTTTTAATCAAAACATAAAACAATTTGTAAGGCTTTTTCAATTGCTTCTTTAGGTTTTAATCCATCCTTAATATTATCTAAATATTGATCACGAAGCATTTTTTTCTGACGATCTGATAAATTATTTATATTAATATCTAAAAGAGCATTAGCTATTACCTTAATCCATTCTGGATCGTATTTTTTTATATTTTGAAATCTTTTCAACTTTATCTGTTGATCCCCATCCATGTGATATACTTTGTTAAGCATACTATAAATAATATATGAGACAAAATGTCAAAAAGGAAAAATAAAGATTAAAAAGAACTATTTTTAATTATTTTATATTTTTGGGGGACGAATTTTTTATTTGAATTTTATAGTACATCGTGTTTAATAGTCCCTTTTTTAATTGGATTTTATCTTCCCGTGCAAGCCATCCAAGTGCATGATATACATTTATTTCTTTTACTTTTGCAAGCCTAGAAATAGATGATATATCAATTTCTTTGTGTTTTACAAGTGTTTCCCAGATTTTACCTGCATCATTTCCTATATAATCTGTTAAATTTGTTTCACCAAGTATATATAAATTATTTTCGAATTGAATTTTATTTTCTCTTGCAAGCCAACCTATTGCAGCATATATATTGTTTTTTGGAAGTCTTGTGTTTTTTATTAAATCTTTTTCATTCAGGGGTCCATGGGTGTTTAATTCATTCCATACCTTTCCTGCACTATAGCCATATTCCTCTACAACATCTTTCGTGGACACCACCTCTTAAAAAGGAGAATATATTTAGATATTATATAGATTTTGTTAAATCTAATATAAGAAAAACTCTTTATTTAAAATTTAAAATAAATAATGTAAAATTATAGTTTAAAATTTACATAATATTAAGTCCCCTTTCCTATCATTGTTTTTTAATTTAGAAAAAGGAAAAAAGCCTTGGGATTTAATAATTTTACAGAGCCTACAAGTTTCTGTAACAATATCTATATTTTCATTTTGAATTATATTTTCAGCAGAAATCTTTATTTCTTTTAAGAAAAATTTATTTTTAATGTTTGATTTACCACGTTTATCAGATAAATACATACATACTGCAGCTGGTTGGATCTCTAATTGTGCTGCTGCTTCTTTTTGATTTAATCCAAAATCTTTTACCATACTTCTTGCGATTTCACTTCTAATAGCAGGGAGTAAATTCCATAATAAATATTCGCAGGGTGTACGTTTCATTGATTGCACATATACTATCTATTGTACTTATATTTAATCTTAGATATTTCTGATGTTAATTAAATATAGGCAATATGTAACTTTTTTATAAGTATATAAATTGTAAAGTAGAGGAGTTATTTTGAGAGAAAGGAAAAGAATTGCAAATAATAGAAATATCATTTTATGGTGCAGATATTACAAATAATGTTAATCCTGTAATGTTAAGAGGAGCATTGATTCAATGTTTTTTTGAACCACTTTGCAATGTTCTTGAACTGGCAATAAAGACTTTCGGTAATTCAACTGAAAAAAAATTTGAAGAGTTTATTGGGTCTCTAAGGATTAAAAATCGTGAAAATTCTACAGATTGGAAGATCATTCCAGTTTATTTAAAAACACAAAAAAATAGGGATATTAATACCATTTCATGTGTCATCGGTTAAGACCACCATTCCTCCCTAAATCTCTGTCGATTTACA
>CAZHIY010000060.1:0-10368 GCA_964533085.1 uncultured Thermoplasmatales archaeon
GTATTTTTATCATACTTTACAATTGGAATAACTAGTATTTTAATTACGTATTTTACAAATATATCATTAATAATTCTAATAATTGTCCTAATGGGCATTACAGTTTTTATTACATTTCCTGCAATTATTACCTTTATATCAGAAATAACCCATGAATCTGTTGAAGGAAAGACTTTTGGAACAATTTTTACGTTGCAGCTTTCGGGAAGTACAATTTTCTTATTTTTTGGAGGGTTTTTATCTGACGTTTTTGGAATTTGGATTCCGTTTATTCTTTTAGGGGTTACCTCTTTGATTTTTTCAATAATATTATTAATATTTAGAAAGAGACCAATAATATTGGATACAAATATCTAGTATTATCAATCCGATACTTTTAAAGAAATAAATAGCATTCACACAACAATGAAACGAGATCTTATTTCAATGCTTGATGTTAAGGATGATTTAGAAAAAATAATTGATCTTGCTATTCATCTTAAAGGGAAAGCAAAGAACGGTGAATCAATTGAGCTTTTAAAAGGAAAAACACTTGGGATGATTTTTGAAAAATCTAGTACTCGTACAAGAGTATCATTTGAAGTAGGAATGACTAAACTTGGAGGGCATTCAATTTTTCTTAGTAAAAATGATATACAACTTGGAAGAGGGGAAACAATTGAAGATACCGCTCTTGTTCTTTCAAGATATTGTGATATTATAATGTATAGAGCTATGAGTAATGAAGCAATGAAGGAATATGCAAAATATTCAACTGTACCAGTAATAAGTGGACTTGACGATAAAGAGCATCCATGTCAGATAATCACTGATTTGATGACTATAAAAGAACATAAAGGAAAGTTGAAAGGATTAAATTTAGTTTACATTGGTGATGGCGGAAATAATATGGCTCATTCCTATTTGTTGGGTTGTGCTATTGTTGGAATGAATGTTAAAATTGTTGCACCTGAAAATTATTGGCCAGATGATTACTTTGTAAAAGAAGCAAAAAGATTTGATATAAAATTGGATGTGACAGATGTTGTTGATAACTGTACAACTAATGCTGATGTTGTAGCAACAGATACTTGGGTATCAATGGGAGATGAAAAAGAAAAAGAAAAAAGACTTAGAGATTTTCAAGGATTTACTGTTAATGAAAGTTTAATGGGTTTAGCAAATAAAGATGCAATATTTTTACACTGCTTACCAGCATATTATGGTTATGAAGTTACAAAGAATGTGGCATATGGAAAACAATCAGTAATTTTTGATGAAGCTGAAAATAGATTATGGGCTCAGATAGCAATAATGGTTACGCTCTGTAAATGATTTTTTGTTACAATGTAATTCAGATTATGGATAATTTTGTTAATATCAGCTGCAGGATAGGGAATCTATCAATAAGTTTTAAGATGAAATCAAAGTAAATACCTCTCGATCTTGGTGTTTTTAGATATACATCAATAATTTCAAAGTCAGACTCGTTATTTGCATTTACAACCTTTACCTCTCCAGAAAATACTTTATTTTCGTCTTCAGGAACCATTATGCTTACCTCAACTGTAATCTTACCATCTTCGGGTAATAAATTTATACCGCTTTTGGGTGAAATTGTCCAATCTCCCCATTCTGGCCATTCAGTAATAGTCCAATCTAACTCTGAGTATTCTTCACCAATGTTTTCAATAGTAAAATTGCCTCTGACTTCAAGTAATGGTTTCACTTTTTCCCATCTTAATTGTCCATCGACATCTAAATCAGGAATAGGAGAAATCCTTTCACCGGTCAATCCTTTAATACAGAAGTTCGCTGACTCATCCCAATCTGGATCACTGAACTCATAATCATACAGATCATACCAAGTTGAACCATTTTTATAATAACTCTCACCAGGAGAAGCTGCTGATTTTACTACAACCCTAGATCTACTAGCACCAAGTAACACAGGAATTTCAGAGGTCCTGTCAAATGGCTGGCCTCCATTTGATATTTGAACATATATGTAGAAATCATCACCAGTTGTAACACTAACAGCTGTATCAAGTTCAATTGTATGAAAACCTTTATAATCAATATTTCCAGATTTTGAAGAAAGTTCATCTTGTAATTCTCCACTGGTAAACTCATCATAAATTTTCACTGAGTATGTTACGTTATCTTCAGCATTATAGAAACTTACTGCAACAATATCCTCATTACCTGTTGCAGTAAACGAATTGAAGGCCTCAGATACATCTGTCATTGTATCACGCCATCCATGATAATCATGATAGTAAAAGTAGTCGAAAGGTTCATACTCGACCCCTTGATAGGAAACTGCACCCATCTCCGGATGGTGACCACACCATTTATCATTATATGAGATCCAGAAATATCCATGCTCAGGCCCCCAATCCCCCCAGCTATTTTTACATAACCATGCACCATTTTTGGGAGCCGGAGTTACTTTATCATCATCCCAACCAACAATAGCAACAGCATGGTTAGGATCATTAGTGGTTTCAGGTGGTTGATAATGTGCATAGTAACCGCCCATATCTTCTATATACGAACCTGAATAACAAAAAGCAGTTCCAATAACACCCTTTTCCATGAGTATATTTTTTATTGTATTAATATTACTCAGATCTGATTCTGCCACAAACCATTCTATGTCCATTGGATAATAGTAATGATAACTTGGATCGTCTCTTGCCGGAGGTGTTGGAAGTTCATCATATGGAGCATCAATTTCTCTTACTACACCTTCCCCTCTTACTTGATATGCAGAAGAAACCATGTAATCACCACCATAATGTACATCTAGGCCTCCCCCTCCAGGATCATCATCATTATTATGTTTATTAAATCCATTCCACCAGTCAAGGTGTGCTTCAGAGAGATCTGGTTCCCCTGTCTCTCCTGCTGCCTCCCAGTTACCTGTCATTAAAAGATTACCTTCTAAGGAAGCACAGAATCCATGAGTCCAACATGTACCATATGAGCCCTGGTCTCTAATTCCTGATACATAATTTTCACCACCCACATCTCTTAAATCAAAAGAATTTGGTGGATCATTCAAAGGTGAAACCATATAGCTTTCGTTGTTTTCACCAGATTGATATATATTTGCACTAACAGGAATTACCAGAAAAAAGGTAATTGCTGAAATTAATAAAAATCTTACAAAGGTTTTGTTTTTTCTCATTTTTTTCTCCCCTTTAAAATTAACATAAGTTAATTCATATAAACTATATAAACATTCACCATATATAAATATTCGTAAATAAATAATTAAAAATAAATTTTTAGATGCTATTAAGTAAGGATTTTTTCAAGAAGATTCTTTTTTGCTGCAAATTTTATTTCTTGTGCAATTCTTCTACCGGTAGACATATCCGGTTGAATTAATTCTGAATATGGAGAACCAAATGTATAAGGATTAGTCCCAGCCACAATTCTTGCTGATATCTCAAAAACCTTAAACTCCAAATCCTCTGTTACTACAGTTTCTAAGCAAAATGATCCAATTATTCCACCAAAAAGATCTAAGGATTTTTCAACAACTGCAACACCCATATCAAAAACCTTTGGAAGCAGAGATTCTCTTATAACAATAGGAATATTACCTGTGACAACAAAGGTAGGATGAATCCCAATTTCCTCAAGTTCAGCAATAGAGCCAAGTCTTTGAACCTCATCTATAGTAGTTTCATCCCTCCGATCCATAGACAGAAGTTGGAGACTGCCTTTGCTTAATTTATAAGCATTTTCTTGGATAGGTGAATAAAAATAATGAAGATAATAACGAGTTCCCATAACAAATTCCTGAATTGTATAAGGTTTTCCTTTCTTTATTCTTCTAAGGAATTCATTATATGTTTTTGCAATGAAAAATCCTTTTCCACCTTTTGCCCCGTGGTATTTTACAATAACAGGCATGTCAATATCTTTAGGATTAACAATTTCCTCGGGCATAGTAAGGCCTGCACCTTCCAACCAAATTCGTTCTTTGCCTCTATCTGACTCCCATAATAAAACATCTCTATTTCCAAATGTGGGAACATCTAGTTTTAAAAAATTTTCAGCACCAAGATACTCAACAAAAGATCCATGTGGTATAATTATCGCATTTTTTTCCTTTAGTTCTTTCGTATATTTGAGTATGTCTTTGTAGTTGTTAACGATTAAAAACTCATCAGGCTTACCTAATGGAAAAGCATCATAATATTTCTTTTTTTCCCCAACAGCAATTCCAATAGTTTTAAATCCTTCTTTTCTTGCACCATTAAAAATTTGAAGACTTGAATGAGAACAAACTGTAGCAATTGTTAGATTCTTTTTATCATAAGATGTAAGCATGTCGTTAATATTTAATTTCGTCATAAAGGTGACACCCTTACACCCATTGTATAATAGGAACTGATTTAATAGTTTCGATAAACACATTTTTGGTAATATCTGTACAACAACTCTTTAAAAGTAAGAAAACAAAAACAAATATTGATAACAATGCAAATTGTAGGGCAAGTATCAAATAAGGATGAAGCAAATGAAATAACATTTATCGCGAAACTCTTTATGGTTGGTCAGCGTGCAAGGTATCTTGCCCAACAGACAGACAAGAAAAAATAAATCCAATTCTCTCTCTTTTCTTTTATTTTCAATAAACTTTATTTAGTCACTACCACTTAAAAACTTTATTGGGGATTTCAGTGTGGTAAGTTTAACAATTTATGGCGGAATAAAAGAAATTGGTGGTAACAAGATTCTATTAGAGGATAATGATACAAAAATATTTTTAGATTTTGGAATGAGTTTTAAAAGGAGACAAAAATATTTTGAAGAATTTTTAACTCCAAGAACAGCAAATGGTATTGGAGATTTTCTTGCGTTAAATCTAATACCCGATATCCCTGGAATCTATCGTGAGGATCTCATCGAACACCTTGGTAGAAAGCCGAAAAACGCGGAAGTACAAGGAGTGATTTTATCTCATGCGCATGCTGATCATGCTAATTATATCTCATTTCTTCACAAAGATATACCAATATATTGTAGTGGAACTAGCAAATCAATTCTAGATGCAGTTGATGAGCAAAGTCAAAGAAACATTGAAAATGAAGTCATAAATTTTAAAAAAAGACCGCTCTATAGATTTGAATATAAAAATCCTCCTATAGAAAGAGTATTTAAAACTTTTAGAACGGGTAAAAAAATTTGTATTGATTCACTTGAAATTGAACCCATTCATGTAGATCATAGTCTTCCAGGAGCAAACGGACTAATCGTTCATACATCTGAAGTTTCTGTGGTATATACAGGTGATTTAAGAATGCATGGGATGCATGCAAAAATGACCAATGATTTTATTGACGCCTCTAAAGAAGCTAAACCGATAGCAATGATAACAGAAGGTACAAGGATAAACATAAAAAAAACAAATGAATCTGAACAAAAAGTATATGAGGACTCAAAAAAAGTGATTTCAAAGAATAAAAAACTTTCAATTGTTGATTTCAACTTTAAAGATATTGATAGATTCACAACATTCTATAAAATTGCAAAAGAACTTGAAAAAAAACTTGTCATAAGTTTCAAACATGCCTGTTTTCTTGAAAGATATCATAAGGATAAAAAACTAAAATCCCCTGATAGTGGAGATGATAATATCCAAATACTTAAACCAAAAAGACTAACAGGAACATATATTGACGAAGATTATACAGATCAATATATCAAAAAAAGGTTGAATTATTCAAATATAATCACTGCTGAAGAAATTACTAAGAAACCGAGTGATTATATGGTAGTGTTAAATTTCTACTATTTTAATATGTTAATTGATCTTAAGCCAAATGGAGGGATATATATTCATTCATTGTCTGAACCATTTAATGAAGAAATGGAGATCTCATTTGAACGTATGAAGGCATGGATAAAACATTTTAAATTAAAATTTGTTCAATCTCATTGCTCAGGGCATATAAATGGTACAGATTTAAAAGAATTGATTAAAACTGTAACACCAAAGGTTCTTTTTCCAATACATACAGAGCATCCTGGTATGTTTAGAACACTTAGCATGCAAACAAGGATGATAAAAGAAGGAAAAAAGTATAAACTATGAATTTATAGTATGTAAAACCTAAATTTTATCTGGGGAGAAAAAATGCCTAATCTTTATAATTACAGTAAAAAGAAGGATGAGCAAACAATGATAGAAACAGATACTGGTAAAAGAAAAAAAGAACAATATATCGAAAATATCAGAGAAGGAGATGTCATAAATGATACTTATGCTGTCAAGATAAAAAATCCACCAAAACAATACAAGAGAGGGACGTGGTTTGGTCTTGTTGTAGCAGATAAAACTGGTGAAATCAATATAAAATTTTGGGGTGGAGATAATAAAGATCGTGTTAAGAGACTTTATGATAGTTTTAAGGTTGGAGATGTTGTTCAAGTTAGACTTGGGAATGTAGAAATTTATGAGGATAAACCTCAAATATCTATTAATGAAGCAATTGGTGGTCTTAGAAGATGTAGTCCAAGTGAATATGACGTAAAAGATTTCATTCCTTCGCTTGATGAAGATAAAATAAAGGAGCTTTTCGAGGTTGTTCAAAATAATATTAAAGGAATTGAAAATATTCAGCTTAAAAGTCTTCTTGATTTGTTTTTTAATGATTCAGAATTTGTAAAAGAATTCAATCATTCAACATCTGCAATTACCCATCATCATAATTATGTAGGTGGAAATTTAGAACATACCGTAGGTGTTATTCGACTTTGTAAAAATATTTGTGAAAGTTATGAAGGGATAAACAGGGATTTAGTTGTAACAGGTGCAATTCTTCACGATATAGGGAAATTAAAAGAATATGAAATTAAAGCAGCAGTTGATAAAACAGATGAGGGAAACTTCATTGGACATATCGTAATAGGTGACAGATGGATACGTGAAAAAATCGCTGAATTGAGGGACAAAGGTAAGGATTTTGATAAAGAATTAGAAGATATAATATGTCATATTATTCTTAGTCATCATGGTAGATATGAATATGGTTCACCGCGTATGCCTAAGACAATTGAGGCATGTGTTGTTCATGCAGCGGATCTTATGGATTCTCAAGTAAAAAATTTCATACAAAAGATTGAAGAAGGTAGAAAAAATAGCGAGGATGATTGGGTATATATTTGGGATTCGGATGTTGGTCAAAAAAGACCATTTTATCTTGGAGAGGACTGACCTATGAAAAAGGACTTGTTAGATATTCTTTGTTGTCCAACGTGTAAAGGTAGTCTTGACTTAAAAATAAATAAAGAGGAAAAAGGGGAGATAATAGAAGGTTTTTTTACATGTAAAAAGTGTAATTATAAGTATACAATTGAAGATGGTATACCAAACCTTTTACCAAAATAAAAATTATTAGTCGATAAAATTCCTAATATCTTCAACAAGATTTTTTGACTCTTGTAAATCACTAATATATCGTTTAAACCGGGTTGCTCTCCTATCAAGAATCACTGCCACACCACGATCATTTTCATCGCGAATAAGTCTACCAATTGACTGTAGAAGTTTTCTTGCGGTAGGCGCCTCAACAGTGTACTCCCAACCTTTTCTAAATTTGAGATCATAATACCTCAGCAGTCCGCGTTGTCTTGCCGTAGGTTTTGGATATGGAATTCCTACAATTATTGCTATCTCAAGTTGTTTTGCGGGAAAATCCATACCTTCACTTATTCTACCGCCTATGACTGAAAATAGAGCAGCACCGTCTCCATTTTGATCTCCAAAATCCTTAAAATCAGAGACGAGCTCCATCAGGGCAGACTGAGACATTTGTTGTTCTTCAATAAATAAACAGCGATTAATTTTTTTGAAGACTTTATCATTTCTAAACATTGACATTATATTATAACTAGGGAAAAAAACCATAGTATTTCTAGGAAAGGAATTACAAATATTTGTAACGTTTTCTTTCATTTTATTAAGAATATTTTCATCCTTCATAATTTCATTATATTTTGTCGTTACATCACTTACAAATAATACTTTTCGATTTTCTTTTGGAAAAGGGGAGGGATAAGAAACAAGTTCACAATCACCAATTAATCCTAAAGAGTCCCTATACTCTTCAAGAGGCTCAAGTGTACCAGACATATGAATTGATGAGTGAAAATCTCTTATGATATCAGTTCCAACAGATGGATCAAGACAAAAAGCTTCGATTCGAGGATTATTTCCACCAGAGGCATCAACAATTAATTTAGCATGCTGATCGGTTTCAAGGTTAATCCAGATATCAAGAAAAAGTCCAAGTTTATGAAGGTATGATCGTGGAAGCTTCCCCTCCTTCTGTCTATATTCTTGTATCTTTTCTCCAAAGGCAATTAAATCAGAAATAATATCATGAAGTGTTTTACTTGTAATTTTAAGTCTTGATAAAATCTCAGTTTCAAACTCATGAGAGGGAATAAATGCATCTTCTTTTCTCACCGGCTCTCGTCTAATACCATCTTCTAAAATACCATAAACATATGTGTCTCTTAGGTCTCTTACAGTCTCATTTAATAATTTACCAAATTCAGATATGGTAATTCTACCATTAAGCATGGAGGGATCTCCAAATTTTTCTGCTTCAAAGACACAATTATTTAAAATAAACATACTGAGTTGAGAGGAATATAGGTCTCGAATAAAGTTGGGAAGATTATGAGCCTCGTCAACTACAAGAATCATATCATTTTCTGGAACAGATAAAGAATCAAAAAGAATGTTTCTAATCATCAAATCAAAAACATATATATAAGGACAAACGACAATTGTCGAATCATGGATTAGTTGTTTGTTTATTTCATAAGGACATATCTGTTTTTTTTCACAAAGTTCGATAAACTCTTCTGCTGTTGGAAGTTTATTTTTTACCCATTCAATTATATTTTCTGTTTTTTTCTTATCTAAAGAATTTCGAAAAAATATACATCCTTCATCTTTAATTGTAGTTTTTGTCTTCTTTTTTTCATTTGAACAAAACCTTGAAAGTTCATCTGATGTACCCTTTGAAAGTTCTGGATTATTTCTTGCAAGTAGGCACATATTTGCTCTTCCTTGAATACCAACTCCAAAAATTTTTTCTTTACTATCCTTTTTGTTATTTCTAATGGCTCTTAATTCAAGAATAACCTGTCTTTGTTGTGCATTAGTTCTTGTGGTATAAATTATTTTTTTGTTGTTTTTTAATGCAAATTCTAAGGTTGATGCTAGTGTGCATATTGTTTTTCCAGAACCTGTACCAGATTCAAAAACCATATCTCTTTTTGATTCTAAACAATTTTTTATCGTTTGTATTATTGCAATCTGGTTTTTTCGAGGTTTATATGGAAAAAGGTCCATGTTAGAGGAGTGAATGTAAATTTTAGTAAAAAGAGTTGTTGTAGACTTGATTGAAACTATTTAAATATGCATGAAATTTTATAGTTTTAATATATTTAACACTTTAAATGGCTGATATACCATTTCTTCAAATTAAACAGTCACTTTCAACAAAAATTCCTCCAGAATTTGTTAATAAATTACCTGAAAAATGGGAAAAAATAGGTGATGTTTTAACAATAGTTTTACCTTTAGTTCTGGATGAATATAAAAACATAATCGGTAAAAAGTATGCAGAAGTTTTAAACTGTAAAACGGTGCTTAAAGATATTGGTGGAATAAAGGGAGAGTTTAGAGTTCCAAATGTTGAAATAATCTATGGTTCAAAAAATACTGAGACAACTCATAAAGAAAATGGAATAAAATATAGGTTAGATCCACAGAAATTAATGTTTTCGTCTGGAAATATGGATGAAAGAATACGTATGGCAAATATTTCAAATAAAAATGAGACTATTGTTGATCTTTTTGCAGGCATTGGATATTTTGCGCTACCAATTGCTATTTACAGTAAACCAAAAAAGATTTTTGCGTGCGAAAAAAATCAAATTGCTTTTGATTATTTAAATGAAAATATCATTTTAAATGATGTAGCTTCAATTGTAGAACCAATTAAGGGCGACAATAGAGATGTTGCACCAAAAAATATCGCTAATCGAGTCATAATGGGGTATATTGATAAAACAGAAAAATTCTTACCGAATGCTATTGATTGTTTAAAAAATCATATTGGTATAATTCATTATCATAATACCTTTTCAGATAATGAAATTCCTTATAAGTTGGAGTATGCAAGCACCATTTCCAAAAGTGAGCTCTTCGGCCAGTTGGAGTACTAGATGCCCATAGTTCAACATTCGCATGAGTCGTAAGGATAGCCGTAATAGCTTTAAGATCTCCTTCGTCGAGGTAATCTGCCTCATCAAGATATATTCTGTCCGCATCTTGCCCACGAACGCCAA
>CAZHIY010000061.1:0-10319 GCA_964533085.1 uncultured Thermoplasmatales archaeon
TTCATTAGGATCATCAATATCAGTATCTTGTTCACTTAACCATTCGAAAGCATCTTGCCAATATTTTTCTTTAACAATTCCTAAACCGTAAGCCCCTCTAAAATTGTCATCTCCATACATATATGCCTTTAAAGAGGTCCATGTCCCATCTTCTTTTTGTTTAGGAACACTAGGTACAGCTGCATCAAAAGCAACATAAACATTTGGTAATATTACAATTAAGGCCAAAAATAAAATACCAAAAATATGAAGGAATTTTACACCACGACGAATACCATGTATTCCTCCCCCAGCACTCTTTATATTTCTCAACATTTGTTTGTAATCTATCCATTCAACAAAAAGCCAAACAATCCAACCAGAAAGAACCACTATTACAGGAACCATATCGTTTAAAAAACGACCTGCAATACCTGCTAACCAAATATTGGTTACAAATAATATTATAATAAACAAATATTCCCTGCGAAGTTTATTTTTGTAATAATGATAAATAAGATACACAAGTCCTGCCCAACCAATCCAATATATCGCAGGACCATAAGACATAACAGTTTGACTGATTTGATAAGTACCAGCCTCTGCAATAGTCATAGAAACTTTTTGGCCATAGATACCTGAACCAAATATCACAGTCGATAGTTTTGTTAAGGGTGATAGGAAAGAAAATTGTTGAGCTAAATCCTTAGAAAAATAAATAACTCCTAAACCAGCAACTCCCATGGCCATAATTGTTGGAAAAGATAATGTCCATGGGATTTTTAATCTACCAAATAAATAATATATTATGCCAAAAATTGCTACAATTATACAAATATACAGTGAAACATTTGGAGAAAAACCATCAGGTCTAAATGAAATGACTGGAGCAGAAATTAAATAACCTGAAAATAGAATAAGTGAAGTAGTTCTAAAGACTTTGAATTCTATCTTATTTGTAAAGATATCAAACAACATCTGTACAATTGCATAAATAGCAATCACAGTGTAAAGATATTGAGCCTCCACCCAGGTCATTGACAATCCTGCAAGAGGCACACCTCCAAGGATAGCATATAACATTGATTTTGTTGAATCTTTTTCTTTAATCGCTTTAATCAAAAATAGAAATGTAAGGAAAAATAGTAAAAGATTGAAAGAGTCATGGTCAAATAGTCCATATGCTGAACCATGACCCGATCCAAGATGAATTGGGATAATTGCAATGAAAAACGCACCAAAAAGACCTGCTTTTTTGTTGAAAAGTTCTTTTCCAATAAAATAAACAACAAATACCAATAAAGCTCCAAACAATGCTGGAACAAACTGCATTGAATACCCGATAGCATCGATTTCATCGATAAATGGTGATAAAACTCTGCTGAAGCCTAAAGCCATCATATTAAATAACGGAGCTCTACCACCTTTTGAACCGAGAGGGTAATTAAGTAACGGATCTGGTTCATAAAAGAAAGGATACTTACCAGTCTCATATGTTTCTTTAACAAGTCTTAAATTATAGTATGGGTCAGGCCCAGATAAATAAAACTTGTTGAAACCTTCACCCTCTGGATTTATTGAAACCTCACTAGCAACATTGAAATAAGAATTTAAAAATAGAACCATGAAAAATATTCCAACTAGTGCAATTGCAATCCACCAATTTTTTTTAAAGCTAAATTGCTTTTTTTCTATAATTGGTCTTGATGACTTAGCAATATATTTTAGTTCTTCTGATGTTGGCCGAATTCGTCTTTGAGCTCTTTTTCGCATTAATTTCACCTTAGAATAATCACAAACGTAAATTTATCCCCTTATTTATAATTAACTTAGAATCTCTTTTTAAAAAAAGGGGAAATACATGGTGATATTTTTACTTTGCTGAAATCGCCATGAATAGTATCTGTAGATATAATTTCATTACAACCCGCATTTATTAATTTTTTTACTGCATCTCCTGCAAATAGACCATGTGTGCATGCTACATAAACATTTTTTGCACCATGTTTTTTAAGCTGTTGAATTGATTTTGCCATAGTGCCTCCGGTCGAAATTATGTCATCGATTATTGCAACATTCTTATTTTCTGCATTTAATTTCTTTGGTTTAATTTCAATAGTTGAATCATCAATTCTTGTTTTTTCCATATAATCAAAATCACATTCAATAATCTCAGAAGCTTGTTTTGCTCTTTCGAGTGCCCCTTTATCTGGTGCAAGAATCATATTGATCTCCTTATTCTTGAGATATTTAGCTAATTCTGGAACAGCAGAACAACTGTAAGCTGATGTGGAAAAAAAATCTAATATATGTTGTTTATGTGGATCTACAGTTATTACCTTATCCGCATTTAAACTGATGAGATTTGCCAATGCTTTAGCACTTATTGGTTCTCCATCTTGAAATTTTGTATCTTGTCTGGCATAGCCAAAATATGGAATTACAACTGTGATTTCTTTTGCACCAGCTTCTTCAACTGCATTTTGTAATAAAAAAAGTTCAATAGTATTATGGTCAGGATATGTAGTTTGTACAATTATCACATTTTCTCCTGAAATATCATCTATAATACGTACATAAAATTCATCATCTGGGAATCGTTTTGATATTGTATTTGCTAATGGAACATCTAATTCTTTTGATAAATCCTCAGCAACAGTTTTAGATGCAGTTCCGCCAATTATATACATTTGATAACGTGTTTGAAATTACAAAAGTGTTTTTAGTGGTTTCGTAAATTTTTGTAAGAAAGTTTTTATAATGACCATATATTTTATCCTAAAAAGGATGTGGGTGTAATGCAACTAGTAAGATTGATAACATTATTACTCTGTTCAATAATCTTATTATCATTTTTTATTATTAGTACTGTTACCGCTGAAAATACAATAGATAATTTAGTAGATGCAACATTTAATATTGAATTTATTACAGGAACTGATCTGAACATCGAAATAACAATAGATGCCCAAAAATTAACAACAGACAAGGCATTTACGGCTGAAGAAATTAAGAGTGCATCTCCTCAGCAGCTTGGAGCTCTTGGATATCTTCTATACATAATGCTTGAAAACCAACTTGGGGTAACATTCGAAAATGCTGAAATTAAAGACTTTGAAATACCAATATTTGATGGATATGTATTTACTGAAGAGTTGAATGTAAGTTTATCTCCCTCATTTTTTAAATTAGATGATTCTGTAAATGCTAATGATTTTATCAATGGCGTTTTAGATATTAGTGCTTTTGTAAATTATTCTCTAATTCTTGAAACAGAACCAGGCTGGAATAATTCTTACAAAATTGATCTGGGTAACGATCTTGAATTCAAAAGAACAACGGGTACCCCAAGTGACAAATACATTGTTTGGATTGTTAGAAATTGGAATGGTGCTATTCAAAATAAAATAGCGGATATCCAAGTAAAAAAGAAAGAGCCGACAACAGAGAAATTAGATTCAGAGGACATATTTATAGGTTTTGAATTAGATTCAACGGATACAAAGAATCCGAATTTAATTACGAATTTAATTATTAAAAATATTGATATTAGAGAGTATAATATTTTACCGGAGGTTATATCAAATATAAATTTTTTACCTTCAGATGGTTTTAGATTATTTGTTGATAATGGATTTATTACATGGGATAAATCTTATGAAAAAACTGTAAAACCAATTGAAGAAAAAATTATCACAACTATTGAAGAATCCCTCTTTAATCAAACACTGGATATATCATTTAATTGGGATGATGAAACTACAATAGATTGTTTAATTCCTTATGAATTATTAAATATGAATAATAATCCCCCTATTCGGGCGGTGTTTAAAGATAGTGATATAGATCTGCAGATATGTGACATTTCCAGCAGAGCATTATTTGGTTTAATTAATTCAGGTGGAATAGTAAGCATCTCAAAAGAAGACATTAATTTTGGTGAGGAATTAAATAGAATTGGTTATGATTATAATATAACCATTTATCTTCCAGATAATCTTTATTTAGAAGGTGAAAATGTTTATACATGGAATGGTACAAGCCCAATTTCTGGTGAATTTCAATCAGATGATGCAATTTCTTATTCTAGCGAAGAAAAAGATACAATAATTGAAATTGAAGTAACAAGTACTGATTTAAATTTGCTTAGCTTTTTCACTGGAAAAACTGAACTATCATTTGGACTAGATTTAAAGGCAAATCGTAACTATAATGTAACAAATATCCCAAATGAATTTATGCTACCTGAAAAGTTGTCTTTAAATTACTTAAGTGCTGATGCATTTAGGCTCTGTATAGAAGAAGATGTGTTTAGTGAAATTAGCGTAAATAAGTTCCTAATTAGTGAATCAGACGAATTTGAAGGTATTTTTAAAAATCTTCTACCAGGATTAGAGGTAAGTACAAATGCAAACAAAGATAGTTTTGACGAATCTCTTCAATGGGATGGAAATATTTCAGATATGGATGCTGAAAAACCTGTAAATGTTGCTACCTCTACACATAGTTTGTATTCTGTTTCATTTGATTTTTCATTCTTACCTCCAAAATTTGAAATTCCAAGAAGAACTTTCAACTTCACAGGTTTGCAAAACCAAGATGTAACGTATAGAATGATTTTCCCCCATGGTATTCTTATAGAGATCAGCGACCAATTGGGCAAGGCCGAATTCGGGGAATTGGAGGATGGACGTAATTATTTACAGATTAAGTTTAGTGCTTCTGAGTCCAATCAAATCGTCGAGGTTTCATATAAAATGATACCATCAGCATTATTTATCATAGGTATTTTCATTCCATGCATTATAAGTTTATTTATAACTTTAATTCTAATAATTGTAATATTCATAATTAGAAGGAAAAGAAGATCAAAAAAAGAAGAGGTACACTATCCTGAGGAAAAGGATACAAGAGGTTATGAGGACGAAGATTTCTATGTTCCTCCCCCACCTAGTTCTAAATAAAAAATATTTTCATTAATCCTTTATTACTATTGGTAAAAGCCTTAGAAGAGAAGGTGTTTTTTTAAGCATCGGTTTTATAAGTTTAGAAGGATAATCAATGTCTCCATATCTAGAAATGATCTCATTGATTTTTGGACTTTGAAATTTTTCTATGTACTTATCAAAATGTTTGTCAGTAAAATGTTTAAAAACCTTTCTAAATTTCATACCGAGATTTAGTTCTCTACCAATATCTGCATACCAAAATTTATGATATTTTTTTAGATATTGAGAAGAAAAATCATTTTTTTCTAATGCCTCAATTGAAACATTTGAACAATGATTTGCACATATTAGTCCAGTATAAATTCCTCCCCCTGATGTTGGTTTTACCTGTGCCGCTGCATCACCTGCAAGAAGAATATTAGA
Source organism: uncultured Thermoplasmatales archaeon (assembly GCA_964533085.1). Classification (GTDB taxonomy): domain Archaea; phylum Thermoplasmatota; class E2; order DHVEG-1; family DHVEG-1; genus SG8-52-3. Next base: position 5,352 of record CAZHIY010000061.1, read on the forward strand.
ATCATACGTCTTTTTCAAAGCACCTATTGGGATAACTCCTCCAAACTGCTTAGTAATTTTTGAGTTTCTTATGAAATCCCTAGTAATTTTATTCTTTAATAAATTTGAAAAATAATACTTTGGATATTTAGGGGATTCCTGACTTATACATAATCCAATCCTTGCCCTGGTTCCCTCTTTATTTGTTGGTATAATCCAGGCAAAAAAACCAGGTGCAATATTTTTTCCAACAAATATTTCAACAAAATTTGGATCTAAATCAGTATTTGTTATCTCTGCTCCTATTCCTCTTAAAAATTCTTTTGGTTCAGGAAGTGCAAACCTATCTCTAACTTTTGAATATGGTCCATCTGCACCAACAAGTAATTTACATTTAAAATCATGGTTTTTTGAGGTCTTGATTTCTATATGTTTTTCAATTTTTTGAGCGGATAAAACATTATTTTCTAAAAAAAAATCAACTCCTTTTTCTTTTGCTTTTTTATTTATTTCTTTGTCAAATTTTGACCGATCTATTACCAGTGCATGAGTCTTATCTCCACCAATTTTCAAAATTTTTCCGGAAGGAGAATGAATATTTGCTCCTTTTATTTTATTTTCAATGATTGGTTTTTTTGATATTTCTAATAAATCAAATACCCTAGGTGTGATAAGGCCAGCACAGTTCATTGGAATGCCGATTTCTTTGTTTTTTTCTAATAAAGCAACATTAAATTTTTTTTCTGCAATCTTTCCAGCAATATAACCGCCAATTGGGCCTCCTCCAACAATTATTACATCATATTTTAACATAATTTTAGAAATGTATGTTTACAAAGATTTATAACAGATTCGCAGATTCTGAGGCAGGGACCTATTAATGATTATTGGAATTTTATCTATAGGGGTTATTTTCTTTTTTTCGAGAAATAAAAACAGGAAAAAGAAGGATATTGAAGATGAAGAAAACTATAAAAAAAATCTTACATGTAGATTCGTGCTAGATGGAGCAGGGCGAAAAGTGGGAGAAAGTGTAGCAATAGATAATGATATTCTTATTATAAAATCAGGTAAAAAGTATCTTGGAGTTCCTCTTAAACACATAGAAGAAGAAGAAAAAACATTACTTGTTAAAGGACTTGTAGAGCAAGACAAAGCTGAAATAATAGGTGAAAAATGGCGACGAGAATCATTCCGTGAAATTAATCATAACCAAGGAGACAATAATGGAATTTGATTATAAGATGGTTATAGTTGCCAGAAAGAATTTAGAACTTTCACCAGGTAAACTTGCTGTCCAAGTTGCTCATGCGGCTGTTGCATGCTCGCTTGATACAAAAAAAGAGAATTCTAAATGGTTCAATAAATGGCAAATAGAAGGGGCAAAGAAAGCTGTTGTAAAAGTTGAAAGCGAAAAAGATTTTTATCCTCTTAAAGAAAAGGCTGACGCGCTTAAAATTGTATCTCTTATAATAACAGATGCAGGTCTTACTGAGATACCAGCAGGTACAAAAACAGTCCTGGGGATTGGTCCTGCACCAAGTAATCTTATTGATCAAATAACTGGAAATCTACCATTATTATAATAAATAAAAATTCGAAACTTTATTAGAATATAAGAGATTCGTTTTTTAAAAATGAAACAACAAATCCGGTTGCTTGGAGTTGATGATTCTCCTTTTACATTTACAGATAAGTATGCAACGATAATTGGTGTTGTTATGCGAGGTGGTAATTACCTTGAATGTGTTATAAAAAATAAGGTTTCAATTGATGGAGATGATTCAACCTTTGTATGTAAAGATATGATAAAAAATACAAGACATAGAAAACAGTTAAAAGCAATGCTTCTAGATGGTATTGCACTAGGAGGATTCAATGTTGTTGATATTGATGATATACATAAATCTACAAACCTTCCAGTAATAACAGTTACTAGAGATAAACCAGATTTAAGTAAGATAGAGGAAGCACTTAAGAAAAATTTTATAGATTGGAAAAAACGTTTGACACTTATAAAAAATGGAGATATTCACGAAGTTTTGACAAGTCATAATCCAATTTATATTAAATGTTCTGGAATAGATATTGAAGAAGCAAAAGAAATAATAAAGATTTCAACAATACGAGGTGTTATTCCTGAGCCAATAAGAGTGGCTCACCTAATAGCGTCTGGAATAATTAGAGGAGAATCATATGGGAAAGCCTAAAGCAATAGTTGATAGAAATATATGTTTAGCTTGTGGAGGTTGCATATCAGTTTGCCCACAGGATGCTCTTTTTATGTTTGGTGGAAGAGCTTATGTTGAAGAGGAAAAATGTATCAGCTGTGCAATTTGTATAAGAATATGCCCAGTTGGAGCAGTTAGCGGGAGGAATGCTACAAATGAAATATGATGTTGTTATAGTTGGTGCAGGTCCTGCTGGAACTGTTACTGCACGTTTTGCAGCAGAATCAGGAGCAAAAGTATTAATCATTGAACGAAGACAAGAAATTGGGGTTCCTGTTCTTTGCGGTGAGGGAGTGAGTAGAAAAATCGATGAATGGGGAATGCTTGAGGGTAAAAGATGGATTGCTAGTAATATGGAAGGTGCTAGAATTTTTTCACCAGATGGCACCATGGTTAAAATATCTGCAGAAATGGCTGGAAATGAAACTGGATATGTGGTTTATAGAGACATTTTTGACCAAGAGCTTGCACGCCAGGCTTCTAAAGCGGGTGCAAAGATTGTTATGAATACAAACGCAATTGATCTTTTGAAAGATAAAGATAAAATAATTGGTGTCAAGGCTAAGCAGTATGATGATGAGCTTGAAATTGAAGCAGATATTGTTGTTGGTTGTGATGGTGTAGAATCTAAAGTTGGACAATGGGTAGGAATTGATACTAGACTTGATCCTAAAGATCTAGAAACCTGTTGCCAATATACTCTTACAAATATTGATTGTAAGGAAGCTTTTTGTGATTTTTATCTAGGCAATAAGATTGCTCCAGGTGGTTATATTTGGGTCTTTCCAAAAGGAAAAGATATTGCTAATGTAGGAATTGGAGTTTTAGGAAATTTAAGTGAAGCAGGAATGCCAAAAAAGCTTCTTGATGAATTTATTGCAAATAATCCTAGTTTAAAAAATGGAAATCCTATTCGATTTCTTGCTGGGGCGGTTCCTGTTGCAAAGCCTGTGGAAACTGTTAAAGACAACATAATTTTAGTTGGGGATTCAGCAAGACAAGTAGATCCAATAACTGGTGGTGGTCTGACTCATTGTTTGGAGGCGGGAAAAATAGCAGGAGAAACAATTGGAATGGCAATTGAACAACAACAGTTCGATAAAGACACGCTATCAACTTATGAAACAGGTTGGAAGGAGGCTTTTGGTAAAAAGCTAAAGAGAAATTATATGGTTAAAGAAATTTTTCTTGATTTTGATGATAAAACATTAAATATGCTTGCTGACTCTTTAAAAGATATCAAGTTTGATGAGATTAGTACTTTTGCCCTTATTAAGGCTCTAGTATTAAAACATCCAACCTTGTTGATGAAATTAAGACCCTTAATGAAAATTTCGTCTGAGGCGTAGGAGTAAAATAATATGAAATGGGGATTAATTTACAACTATAACATTAAAAAAGCATATTCAATGGCTAATGAAATTTATGATTTTTTAAGGGACAAAGGAGAAATCTTTGTCGAGAAAGGTCTTGCAAAAGAAAAAGGAATTAAGGGACATTCGTTAGAAGAAATAAATAATGAATCAGATATTGTAATTACTATCGGTGGCGATGGTACTATACTTAGGGCATTGGAAAAAGTGGATAAACCAATTTTTGCAATTAATTCTGGAGGTATGGGTTTTCTTACAGAAATTGAATCGAAATATGCAATTAGTGGTTTGGAGAAATTGTTAGAAGGTAGATATAATGTTGAAGAAAGAGCCAAATTGAAGGTAATAGTTGATGATAAAAGACTTTCTGATGCTGCAAATGAGGTTACAATTCAGACACCGCGTATAGCAAAAATAATGTATCTAAAAATATTTGTTGATGACGAATTAATTGAAACCTTTGGCGCTGATGGTGTTATAGTTGCAACACCAACTGGTTCTACAAGTTATGCGCTTAGCGCAGGTGGACCAATTCTTGATCCTACAGTTGAAGCTATGGTAATTGCTCCTCTTGCCCCATTTAAATTATCAGCTCGTCCTTGGGTTATTCCTTTGAAAAAAAATGTTGGAATAAAATTACTGGCAAAAAGCAAAGAATCTAAGATTGTTATTGATGGAGAATCTCCTCTATCAGTTACTCCAGAAAGCGATATTGTAATAACTGGATCTGAGAAAAAGGCAAGATATGTAAGATTTGGAGAATCCTTCTATCAGATGGTCAGGTTAAAACTGGTTAGATAAAATTATTTTTATATTTTAAAAGAAAAAATACAACGAGGTCCCGCGTCATTGGAAAATTAAAAGAAATACCCTTGAATTTATTTTAGAAAGTGCAAAATCATCTTTTCCGAATGAGTTTGGTGGTTTTCTTCGTGTTGATTTAGATAAAAAGGATACAATCATAGAACTTGTTATTTTACCGGGTACAATCTCAGGTGATTCCCATGAAATATTCAAATTTCATATGCTACCTATTGATTTTTCTATAGTTGGAACAGTTCCTAGTCATCCTTCTATTTCTTTTCACCCTTCAAACGCAGACATTTTTCTATTTAGAAAGTTTGGAAAAGTCCATATTGTTGCTGCTTATCCTTTTACAACTGATTCATGGAAATCCTATGATTATAATGAAGAAGAGATTGATATGGAAGTAATCTAAATAGAAATATTGTATAGTTAAGCATTACAATTATTAAACAGAAACTATTTAACGTACAAAAGGCTTTTATGGATGAGGAGAAAATATGTCTGAAGAAACAGCAGAAGATAAGACCTCAAAAAAAAGTAAAAGTAATGAAAACACAATATATGTTGGAAATAAACCA